>CAXTYP010000101.1:0-8624 GCA_964248435.1 uncultured Acidobacteriaceae bacterium
CCGGCCTCGCGGGTGTAGTGCCGAACAATAAAGCCGATCGAGTCCTCTGGAATCTCCAGCTGATCGGGCTGGAGCCCATTTTCCTTGACCTGGCGAGGAACGATGTAGCGCATCGCGATGTTGCGCTTTTCTTCCTCGGAGTAGCCGGAAAGCTCGATGATCTCCATGCGGTCGCGCAACGGCTCGGGGATCGTGTCGAGCTGGTTCGCGGTGCAGATGAACAGGACCTTCGACAAATCAAATGGCTGGTCCAGGTAGTTGTCGCGGAAGGTCGCGTTCTGCTCCGGGTCCAGGGTTTCGAGCAGGGCCGCCGAGGGGTCGCCGCGGAAGTCCCGGCCCAGCTTGTCGATCTCGTCCAGCAGCAGGACGGGGTCGTTGGCACCTGCACGGCGAACATTCTGGATGATCTGACCCGGCAGGGCGCCGATATAGGTCCGGCGATGGCCGCGAATTTCAGCTTCGTCGTGCATGCCGCCCAACGAGAGCCGTTGGAACTTGCGTCCGAGCGAGCGGGCGATGGAGCGCCCGAGCGAGGTTTTGCCGACGCCCGGAGGCCCGACGAAGCACAGGATGGGTCCTTTCATGTCGGGCTTGAGCCGGCGCACAGCCAGGTAGTCCAGGATGCGGTCCTTGACCTTGCTCAGTTCGTAGTGATCCTCATCGAGAACGGTTTTTGCAACGTTCAGGTCGATGGTGCCACCAGTGCTCTTAGCCCAGGGCAGCACCGCCAGCCACTCAATGTAGTTGCGGGTCAGCGAGTAGTCGGCGGCCATCGGCGACATGCGCGCGAGCCGGTTCAGCTCCTTGAGGGCTTCCTTTTTGGTGTCTTCGGGCATCCCGGCAGCTTCGATCTTCTCGCGCAGCTCCTCGATGTCGCGCTGCCCTTCGTCGTTGTCGCCCAGCTCTTTCTGGATGGCCTTCATCTGCTCGCGCAGGTAGTAGTCGCGCTGGGACTGCTGCACCTGGTCCTGTACCTCGGACTGGATCTTGGTTCGGAGCTGCTGGACCTCAACCTCCTTGGCCAGGTGCTTATTGATCCGCTCAAGGCGCTTCTGCACGTCGGCGGTTTCAAGCAGCTCCTGCTTGTCTCCGGTTGAGAGAAACGGCAGTGAGGAGGCGACAAAATCCGCCAGGCGGGCACCATCGTCGATCTGCGCGGCGATGGCCTGAAGTTCGTCGGACAAGGTTGGCGAAGCCGCTACAATCTGCTGGAAATCAGAGACGATGTTGCGCTGGAGCGCTTCGAGCTCAGGACCAGCAGCCGGTGTGACGTCAGCAACAGTCTCGACGGAGGCTGTCATGAATGGCTGGATTTGCTCGAAGTCGTCGAGCTTGACCCGCTCGCCGCCCTCGGTAAAGACGAAAAGGCTCTGGTTCGGCATTTTGACGACCTTGTGGACGGTCGCCAGGGTGCCGTAGGTGTAAAGGTCGGCGGGCTGGGGAGCATCAAGTCGCGGGTCGCGCTGTGCGACCACCACGATGGTTTTTTCCTCGCCAAGGGATTGAATGAGCTGGACAGAGCCTTCGCGGCCTACCGTGAGAGGGAGGACGGCGTGGGGAAAGAGTACGGTGTCGCGTAACGGCAAGACCGGGTAGGTGCGCCTGGACGTGCGCTCGTTGCGCTGAAGGGTGGACCCACTAGGACGGATGACACTGAGGAAGTCATTAGACATGAGTGTACCTTTATCAAGTTACTTCTGTTAGACGCCTCAACCCCAAAAAAAGAAGCAACTCAGAAGAGGCAGCAGGCCGTTCGGAGGAACGAGCCTGCCAGAGGTGATGGGTTTGCTGGAAGCCTGGGTCGGCTGCTCTCATGTTTGGTCTCCTTATCGGCCACGTGCGCGGAAGTTTGAGAGCAACGGGGAAGGTTTCGGCACCAAGGTACTCTTCCGTCATCCTGGGCGCTCGCGGTCTGGAATTGGGCTCTGGCATTAGACGCTAAGCGGCAAAGCTTCGGAATAGCAGCCGAGCTGCTTGCTGAAAAGGCAGAGGCTTGCGAGCTCGGCCAGGGCCAGGGTGGCTTCGCTGCCCGAAGGGAGCTGGTAGTCGGCATAGAAGACGTACTCCCAGGGGGAACCGGGGACCGGACGCGACTCAAGGCGGGTGAGATTGAGACCGTGGCGGGCAAAGATCTGCAGTGCTTCCACGAGCGAGCCGGCGCGATGGGGAACCGCGAAGGCGATGGAAACCTTGGCGGCCTTTTCAGAGGCAGTCTGAGCGCCGGGACCTGCGGCGTCGCCGGGCCGGAGCAGAAGAAAGCGGGTGAAGTTGGCGGGATGGTCTTCGATGCCGGCCATCAGGATTTCGCCGCCGTATAACCGGGCCGCGTGTTCGCTGCTGATGCCGGCACAGGGGGCACCAGTTGCCACTGCATGCGCGGCGGAACCGGCCGTGTCATAAAAGGGCAGCGCGCGAAACGACGGGTGGGCAGCAAAGAAGCCCCGGCACTGGGCCAGCGCGACGGGGTGCGAGTACACCTCCCGGATCTCCTGGAGACGCACGCCGGGCGCTGCCACCAGGTTGTGACGGATCCGCAGCAGCGACTCAGCCTCGATGTGTACGGCGTGGGCAAGCAGGAGGTCGTAGTGTTCCAGCACGGAGCCGGCGAGCGAGTTCTCAATGGGGATCACAGCGGCGTCCACTTCGCCGGCTACGAGGGACCGGAAGACCTCCGGCGATAAGGCGCAGGAAACAATTTCAACCCGAGCTGCCCCTGCGGGAGCGTGACCCATACAAAGCGCGGCCTCATGGCTGAAAGAGCCTTGTTCTCCCTGGATGGCGATACGCACGATCTCTCCTGCTGGTTTTCTGTTTGTACCAAATAGGGGCACGACGGCGTGCTGAGGCGCCTGCGACGCAACCGAAATGAGCCGGGCTGCAACTTACCCGTTCGAGCAGGTCAATACAGATTGGATGGAGCAACTATGTTGTGGACAATTTTTGTGATTCTTCTTGTTCTTTGGTTGGTAGGGCTGGTGAGTTTCCACGCGATTGGAGCTTACATCCATATTCTGCTGATCCTGGCCATTGTGGTCCTGGTGATCCAGTTGATTAGCGGCCGCCGGTCTGCCCTGTAGCAAGGCTCGGGCGGAGCTATAGCCCGTGGCTGTGCCTCGCAAACACGGCCGCGGCGGTACCTACGAAGAACACGATGGAGATAACGCCGTTGAGCGTAAAAAAGGCGGCATTCATCCGAGAAAAGTCACGCGGGGAGATGATGAGGTGCTCGTAGCCGAGTAGGGCAGCGACGAGCGCAACAGCAAGCCAGCCGAGCGGACCGAGTGCAAAGACATGCACCAGGATCAGGAGCAAGCCCAGCATGCAGCCATGCATGGTACGGGCGATAGCAAAAGCAGCGGGAATGCCGAGCGTCGCGGGCACCGACCACAGGCCGCAGGTACGGTCGTGTTCGGCGTCCTGGCAGCTGTATAAAACATCGAAGCCAGCGACCCAGAAGATCACCGCGCCGGTAAGAAGCAGGATGCGCGGGTCAAGCGAGCCGCGTACCGCGATCCAGGCTGCCGCGGGCGCGATGCCAAGGGCCGCGCCCAGAAACAGGTGAGACCAGCGCGTGAAACGCTTGGTGTAGGAATAAAGCAGGATCACAGCAAGGGCGACCGGCGACAACCAGAGCGTAAGCCGGTTGAGCTGCGCGGCGGCCAGAACAAAGAGCAGCGCGGAGACAAGCGTAAAGCCACCCACAAAGGCAGGTGTGAGCGCGCCCGCCGGGATGGCGCGCGTTGCCGTGCGGGGGTTGGCAGCATCAAGCGTGGCATCGGCCCAGCGATTGAACGCCATGGCAGCCGAGCGCGCCGCCACCATGCAAACGATGATCCAGACGAGCTGCATGGGGCGCGGCCAGCCTCCGGCGGCCAGGACCGCCGCCGTCAGTGCGAAGGGGAGCGCAAAGATCGAGTGCTCCCACTTGATCATCTCGAGCGTGATGCCGACCGAACGCAGAAAAGCCATGTCACCAGTTTACCGGCGCTGCTCGTGTGCACTTCAAACCGATGTATGTGGGCTCGAAACCGGCTTAGCATCCGTGCATGCGACTCTTCTACCTGCTGCTGACGGTTTTGGGTACCGCGGTGCCGCTGAGTGCGTTTGCGCCCTGGGTCGCGACGCACAGGTTGGACGCGCATCTTTTTGTGAGTGAGTTGTTCAGCAACCGGGTGAGTACGTTTTCGCGCTCGATGTGCTGTTGTCCGTCGCAGTCGTGACCAGCATGGCACGGCGGGATCGCGTGGCAGTGCAGTTGTGGTGGCTGCCGATCGTGATGACGGTGGCGGTCGGCGTTTCGGCAGGGCTTCCCCTGCTGCTGTACCTGCGTGAAACGGCTCGACCGATGAGGGACTAGGCGCGGCTACTTGCCGCTTCGCTCGCCGCCATTCGCGACCTGGAGATCGTTGACAACCTTGAACACGCCAGGGACCGAGTTGGCGCGGATGCCTGCGGTTTCCTTGTCGGACTGGCTGTCAACAACACCGTACAAGGTCAAGTTGCCGTTCACGACCGAGATACGGATCGGCTTGCCGGGATCCATCGCGTACTTGTTGAGCGACGGAAAGCCGTAGATGGTGCGGAACGCCTGGAGGCGGATGCGATCGTCGCTGGGTGAAAGCGGGTCCACCTGGATGTCGTTGATGACATCGCGCACGCCCTTGGTGTTGCTGGCGACCGCGACGGCAGAGTCGGCGTCAACCGGCCCGTAAGCGTGACCGCCGAGCGTGACCACACCGTTCTGAACCTCCACCCTGATGGCATTAAAGGCCGTGGTTCCGTAGCCGACCCGGTCGTACTCAATGGCCTTAACGAGCTTTTGCTCGAGCTCGGCATCGGGCACGGACGGTCCGGCGACCTCAATCTCGTTGTCGACCGAACCGACGCCTTTCACACGCCGGGCGCGCTTGCCGGCTTCTTCCTTTTCATCGAACACGTCAACCGTGCCGCGCAAAACCGCGACGTTGCCTTGCACGGTGGCCTGCACGGAGCTGAACTGCTTTTTGCTGAGCGCCTTGGTCAGCGCGGCCTGCAGCGACGTGCTGTCGCCGCCCTGCGCCGCCTGCATGGTGGTGGAAAGAAGCAGGCCCAGCAACGCCGTGGTGATCTCTTTGTATCGCATGGTTCCCCTTCCGCTGTGAAAGCGAATTCCTCACCTGTAGGAACCCGCTTTCCGGCGGAAGGATGCGCAGGGGGACGCCGGCCTAACGGTAACGCTGGTGCAGCTTGAGCTCAAGCGAGAACACCCCCGACTCATCCCGCACGGCCAGCACGGACAGGTTGGGAGTGATGTTGTACTGGCCCTGGATCAGCTGTTGAGCCGTGGAGTTGACGTTGGTGGCGTAGGTGACGGTGCCGTTTTTCGAGACCTGCTGCTGCACGGTGATGCGGGCCGTGGCATTGCCGGTGCCGGATACAAAGGTGGGGTCGATCTTGACGCTGCCGCCGCCGAAGAGCTTGTTGATACGGCTGGACAGAGTGGCGTTAAGGGCGCCGCCGAGGATGGAGTCCGCGGTGGAGTTAACACCGGCCTGCGATTGCTGTTCGGAGTAGATGGCGGCTTCTTCCTGGGTGCGCCCGACCGAAAGCAGTGAAAAGATGTCCTGCTCAGAAAGCGGCGGTTCGGAGCGAAAGGTCGGCGTGAGTTTAGCGGTGGTGCCGTGAAGCCCGATGACGATGTCGTAGTCTTCCACGTGCGCGCTGGCTTCAAGGTCGATCGTGGGGTCGATCTTGACGGGGTTGGTGAAGTAAATGTCGCCATGTTGCAGGGTGTAGTGGGTGCCGGCAAAGGTGGCGGAACCCTCGGTGATGGAGATATGGCCGAGCACGGATGGGCTGGCGGCAGTGCCGCGGACAAACAGGTCGATGTCGCCGGACAGCTTGGCATAGCTGTTGTTGATGTCGAGCTGCGGCGATGAAGTGACGTGCACGTCGAGCCTGACACCATTGCCGAAGGCGTTGGGGTCGGGCGGCGGCGAAATGCCGTTGGAGGAGAAGGCGGAAACATCAACGCCGGCGCCTACCGCGAAACGTGTGACCTGGAGGCCGCCGCTGACCAGGAGATTTTGAAGCGTACCCTGGATGCGCAGCTTGCTGTCAAAGGTTGTGGAAACGCCGCCCGGGTAGCGAACGCGGACCTGGTTAGCCTGCACGGAAAGATCGGCATAAACCCCGCCCTGGTAGGTTACGAATCCGCCAAAGGTGAGGTCGCCGCCGCCGCTGGTCGCCTTGAGGTCCTTTGCGGTGAGGCGGCCCTGGTTAAAGACCAGCGAGCCGTTCAGGTGATTGATGCCGTTGGGAAAGTCGCCGTACGCAAGGTTGACATCGTGGAAGTCAGCGGAACCTTCAAAGTCAGGGTTTTCGATGGTATTGCCGACAGTGAAATGAACGGCGATCAGCCCGCTGCTGTTGATATCCGGGTCGAGCGTGTGCGCGACCTGGAGGTTGAGCGTGCCGTCGGCCTTGCCGCTGAGCAGCCGGTTTGTGCCGAACAAGGCGGCGCGGCCGCTGGCCTGGAGGTCGGTCCCGCCGCCCGTGATGTGGACGGGCTCGAGCTCGGCGATGCCGTCGCGAAGGGACGCGCGCAGGCCGCCCACGGTGCCCAGCGTGATGCCCTGGGCGCTGACCGCGATGCGGGACAACGAGGCATCGCCGCTCAGCTGCCGGGGCTTGGTGATGGGGCCGCTGACGTTGATGTCGCCGCTGATCGTGCTTTCGCCCTTGATGCCGTTGACATTGAAAAGCTGAAAGAGCGGGTTGAGATCGAGGTTGGCGAGGGTGATCCGGGCCTGCGTATTGTAGTCGCCGGCCAGAGCGGTCTGCGCGTGCAGGGTGGCGGTGGCACCATTGAGGCGCGCGGTGAGGTCGGCCAATAGGTCGTGGCCCTGCGTGTGCGCCGTCAGGTCAATGGCACCGGTGGAAGCGGGCCCGCCGGCAGGGTTGCTGAGGCTGAAGGAGCTGAGATGAACCGCCGCCTGCACGCTGGGCTGCTCGACGGTGCCAGAGCCCTGCACGTTGAATGCAAGCTGGCCGTGGACGACCAGCGGCGCCTTTTTGACCAGCTGGAAGTTATCGAGATTGAGCCCCGGCGTTTGGACCAGGGCGTGAAAGCGTTCGCTGGCCAGGTTATAGCCGCCATTGCCGGTGATCTGCCCGCCGCCAATCAGCAGCGTGAACTGGGACGCGCCCACCTCCTGCCCGGCAAAGGTGAGGTCCGCGTTGAGGCTCTGGTAGGGCTCGCCGTAGAGCTGGCCGCCGGTAACAGCGACGTGGCCGCCGCCGTTCAGGTTGCCGAGCGTGCCGCCCACGTTGGTCGTGAGGTTGAGCGTGCCTGTGACCGGCAAGGTGGGCTGCCCGGCCAGCGCGAGCAGGTCCGGCACGGCCGCGTTGTTGATGCTTGCCGTGGCGTTGATGGTTGCGTCGTCGTCGAAGGCGTAACCCTTGCGCCGTGTTTTATGCGCGTGCAGTTGCCCCGACGCATGCACCTGCGTGGCACCATGCGTGATCACTGCACTCTGGACGGAGATCAGCGCCGGGGAGTATTCGGCGTCGGCCGTGAGCGAGTCGATGTGGAACGCGCTGGGGCCTCCTCCGCCGGGCTGAGGGGTAGCGGCCGCCGTCACGGGGACGGGCTGCCCGGCTGGATTGGTAGGCTGGGCCGCCGTGGCAACGGCCGTGGTTGCCGGGGTGTTGTTGAGCAGCACGTCGAAGTTGCTGGCTGCCAGGTGGCCCGTTACGTCGGGTGCGGCAAGCGAGCCGGTCACGACCCCGTTGAAAGAAGCCTGCCCATGTAGCGCGACCGGCAGCTTGCCGCCCAGGCCGAAAGCCGCCAGCGCCTGGTTGAACTCGCCAAGGTTGGAGACGGTGAGCTGCGTCTGCAGGGACGAGCGCGCCCCTGCCGCCAGACCGATACCGCCTGTGACGTTGAGCTGGGTGCCGGGGGTATGCGCGTTGAGCTGGTGCACCAGCACGCTGCTTGACCGGCCGGCATAGGTGACGTCGATGACGCCGTTGACCGGAACCTGGCCATTGGGAGGCGTGGCGGGCGCGGTGAGCTGGATGCGGGCATCCGCGGCAAGGTCCGACGCATTGCCGGTCCAGGTGAGCCTGACGGTGCCGTCAGCGGTAGTGAAAAAGCCAAGGTGCTGAAACTTGGGCGGCGCGACGACCGACAGGATGGACGGCAGGGTAAAGCCTGCCAGGCGGGCGTTGACGACTCCGCTTGAGACTTGCGCCCCGGCCGCCGCGCTGCCACTTGTTCCGCGAGTTGCGGGGGCGTTCGGTCGAGGCGCGGGTTTTGCGGTTGGGGCGGCTGTCGCGGCGCTGGGCGCGAGCCAGTGATCGATGCGTGCGTCGCCAACCAGTGTGCCGCCGCTGGCGAGCCTGGCGCGCAGGTCCTGGAGCGCCAGCGTGTCCTGCGTTAGGTGCACGGCGCTAGAGGCATCCAGCCCGCGGAGGTTGATGCCGGAAGCCCGGTAAGCAACGCCTGCGACCCTGGTGGTGCCATCCACGTTGAAGAGCGACCCGGTGCCCTGGCCGCGGAGGTCGAGCGCGACCGTGCCGCCTTCAATGCCGGGCACCGCGGCGAGGGCTTGCGCTTCCTGGAGGTCAATCGTACCTTTGGC
>CAXTYP010000102.1:0-8604 GCA_964248435.1 uncultured Acidobacteriaceae bacterium
GTCCGCCGCCGTGTTGCCCATCCGTACCACCTCAAACACCGCCGCCCGCGCCGCCGCCGTGTTCAGATCGTGCGCCAGCGCCACGTCAAACAACCGCGTGTACCGCTCGATTATCCCCCCCAACTCCGCATTTTCCTCGCCGCCTTTCCCTTTGAGCTCCACGACCCGGTCCCGAAAAATCCGCAACCGCTCCAACGCCGCCGTTTCCGCCAGGAGCCCTTCAAACGTGAAGTTCAACGACTGCCCATAAGGCACCGAGATCAGCAGCGAGCGGATCGCCGACGCCTTGTAGCCCTTCAACAGCAGGTCTCGCAGTGTAAAAAAGTTTCCCTCCGACTTCGACATCTTGCGGCCTTCCACCAGCAAAAACCGCACATGGAACCAGTGCCGCGCAAACGTCTTTCCCGTCGCGCACTCCGACTGCGCGATCTCGTTTTCGTGATGCGGAAAAATCAGGTCCTCCCCGCCCGCATGCAGGTCAAAGGAGTCGCCCAGGTACTTCTGCGCCATCGCCGAGCACTCAAGGTGCCAGCCCGGCCGCCCCGGCCCCAGCGCCGTTTCCCACCCGAACTCCCCCGGCTTCGGCGCCTTCCACAACGCAAAGTCGCGCGCCGAATCCTTGTCGTACTCGTCCACCTCCACGCGCGCGCCATCCTCCATGCCGCCGAAATCCTTCTTCGACAACTTCCCATAACCGGGGTCGCCTGCAATCCGGAAGTACCACGACCCGTCCTCGGTCCGGTATGCCAGCCCCTTGGCCGCCAGCGTTTCCACCAGCGTCACCATCTCTCCGATGTGGCGGGTTGCATGTGGAATCACCGTCGGCAGCTCGATGGCCAGCGTTCGCAAATCCTCAAAAAACGCGTCCTCGAACCGGCGCGTGTAGTCGCCGATCGCAAGCCCTGCCGCCGCCGCATTGCGGATGATCTTGTCATCCACATCCGTGATGTTCATCACGTGCCGCACGGCGACCCCGTTCAGCTCCAGCGTGCGCCGCAGCACATCCACGTGCAAAAAGGTGCGGAAGTTGCCGATGTGCCCGTAATCGTAAACGGTCGGCCCGCACGCATACAGGCCCAGCACTTGGCCATCGGCAGGGAACAGGGGCTCCAGTTTTCCGGATAGGGTATTGAACAGTTGGATCGTCATGCAGCGTTGAAGCTCATATTTCTGTCATTCTACCGTTGCATTCCGCCCCTTTTCTTGATCGATGGCGTCCGGGACCCAGCACCCCCACAGCTCATCGATCCGATATGGCGAAGTGTCTGCTCGGGTTCTCCCCCCTGCACCGGCTCTCCCACGCCGCAGGAATGCCCTGTAACCCGTTGTCCGGGGTCAAAGCGAAAGCCGCGGCTCGGACGAAAGCGTATCCTCCGCCAGCATCCCCGCCGCGAAACGCGGCCAGGCCGCGGCCGCGATCATTGCCGCATTGTCCGTCGCCAGCGCCACTGAAGGAAACAGAACCGTCACCCCCGCCTGCCCGGCGACCTCCGCGAACCGGGCCCGAAGCTCACGGTTCGCCGCCACCCCACCTGAAACCAGCACCGTCCGTACCCCGTTTCGCCTCGCCGCCTTCATCGTGCGATCTACCAGGTTCCCGACCACCGCGCGCTGAAACGACGCGATCAGCCCCAGGGCCTCCCCATCGCAGAGTGCGAGCACGTCCGCTGTCGTGAGCTTTTCGCGTCCATTCAGCGCTCCTGCCCGCGCAGCGCAGCTCGGCAGCATGCTGCGGCTCTCCACAAAGCGCAAAACCGCCGTCTTGATCCCCGAAAATGAGAACCGCTCTTCCAGTTTCTGCACCCCAATCTGCAATGCGGCCCTTTGCCGCCCCTCACGCGGCCGAACTTCCGCGAAGCGAAACTCCACGGTTCTTGCGTCTCCATGCGCCGCCAAAGCCTCGATCCACGGGCCGCCCGGGTACGGCAGCCCTAGCAGCTTCGCCACCTTGTCAAACGCCTCCCCGGCCGCGTCATCCACCGTTTGCCCCACCAGCCGGTAACGCCAGCCGCCCGGCGCATCGTTCGAAGCGAGATAATCATTCGACGCCAGGTACAAGTGCGTATGCCCGCCCGAAACCACCAGCGCCAGCGCCGACCCATCCCCCGTTCCCCGGTCTTTTAACTCCAGGCCCTCTGCTTCGGGTGGCTTCAGCTCCCGGCTTCCAGGCCGCCCGTCTTTGAGCCCCCCGTCCGCGCTCTTGTCCTGCCATATCCGGTCCGCGCGTTGCACGGGTGCCGCCCCGCCTTCTGGTCTCGCATGTGCATGCTCCAGCAGCACCGCGTGAATATGTCCTTCCAGGTGATTCACTGCGACCAGCGGCTTACGAAGCGCCCAACTCAACGTCTTGGCATACGTCACCCCCACCAGCAGCGCCCCGGCAAGGCCCGGCCCCTCCGTCACGGCAATCGCATCCAGCTCTGCCAGCTCCACCCCGGCCTGGTCCAGCGCGCCCCGCACCACCGGCACGATGTTGCGTAAATGCTCGCGCGAAGCCAGCTCTGGCACCACGCCGCCATATAGCGCATGCGTCGCCCCTTGCGAGGCCACCACGCTCGACAGCACCTTCCGTCCCCGAGCCACCACTGCCGCTGCTGTCTCGTCGCACGAGCTCTCAATGCCGAGAATCAACCCCCGCCCGGCAGCCATCTGTTCACTCACGAGCGTCGCCCCTGGTTATGGTCTCGAAGAATCTGTTGCAATCCTTCCAGTGTAAGCAAGCCTCCGTTGTGCACCATGGCATGGCAGTTCGGGCAGAGCGGAATCCAGGTCTCGCTCAGGATGGACAGCGCGCTTGCCGTTCGCCCGTGCCAGCGGGTTGGGCTGGTGAACGTGGATGAACCCACGCCCACGTCGTCCATAAACCGATGGAAAGTCAAACTCACATGCGAAGCATCGAACCCCGTGTATTCGCTCGCATTGTTCGACCGCGGCAGGATTGCGTTCTCCCTCTTTCACCAAGACATGCAGCATTCTTGCGTTCTCGTGAATCTCCCGATGCCACTTCCTCGCCGATCGCGAAGAGCGAACTGAATAACTGCCTATCCAGGTCGATATCCGCGATCGTCTGTTGAAGCTCCTCCATCGTGCCGCTCCTCGCCCAACTTCCGCCTCGATCACACAACCGATACTTGCTCCCCGGCCCAAACATCGAACTCGACTTCTACACGGCAAGCCGTAAAACCGCCCGCCCCTCGTTAACACCGTCCATCACCGAACACTCGCCTTGCTGCCTCACCCCAGGGCATGCGAGCGACGATCGGAAGTGAACCGGCTCACGCTCGATCCAGAGAAGCATAGGGCCCGATACCTTTATCTGTCACAATCTTCACAACGGAGCGACACCCCCATCCAAAGCTCCGCACCGAAGTCACAATCGAGTTCCAAAATGGAACTGGGGACGAGCAAACAACCAGGTTCAGGCCCCACCCTGTCAAGACCCGCAGAACATCGGCAATCCTGTGCAAACAGTACGCAAGTACCGTAAAACCTAAGTAGCTATGCATCACCTTGCATACTTATGCATTTGCATTGCAGAAGTGTGCGTGCAAGACGCGCTCTCGCGGCGCGAAAACTCCGTCGCGGCCCCTCATTTCTCACCCCTTCCAGCCCACATCAAAACCAGCAAATGCCCACCCTCTCCCAGGCCGAGCAAGCCGCTCGTGCCATCGTCGAACAGCTCCAGGCCGCCGGCCACGCCGCCCTCTTCGCCGGCGGCTGCGTCCGCGATCGCCTCCTTGGCCGCGAGGCCGAGGACTACGACGTTGCCACCGCCGCCACCCCCGACCAGGTCCTCGCCATGTTTCCCCGCACCTTCGCCGTGGGTGCGCATTTCGGCGTGGTTCTGGTCTGCACGCAGCACCCGGACGGGGCCGAAACACAGACCGAAGTCGCTACTTTCCGCAGCGATGGAGCCTACTCCGACGGCCGCCGGCCTGACTCCGTACGCTACTCGCTTGCGCCCCGCGAAGATGCAGTCCGTCGAGATTTCACAGTGAACGGCATGTTCTTCGACCCACTCACGGGCGAAGTTCTCGACTTTGTCGGCGGCCAAGCCGACCTTGCGGATGGCCGGATCAACGCCATCGGCGACCCCGCCCTGCGATTTTCTGAAGACAAACTGCGCATGCTGCGGGCCGTGCGTTTCGCCGCCCGTTTCGGCTTCGCCATCGACCCCGCGACCGAGGCCGCCATCCGCGCGCAAGCCCCCACCATCCACCAGGTGAGCCCCGAGCGCATCCGCGACGAACTCACCCGTATGCTCACCGAAGGCCGCGCCAAACAGGCCTTTGAGCTGCTCGACCGCACCGGCCTGCTGCGCGAACTCCTGCCCGAAATCGACCGCATGCACGGCATCGAGCAGCCCCCGGACTGGCACCCGGAGGGCGACGTGTGGGTACACACCCTGCTGCTTCTCGAGAAGCTCGAAGCCGGCTGCCCCCCAACCCTTGCCTGGGCCGCGCTGCTGCACGATGTCGGCAAGCCCCCATGCTTCGTGCTCGACGGCGACCGGATCCGCTTCAACGGCCACGCCGAGGTGGGCACCCGCATGGCCGAAGCTCTGTGCACCCGGCTTCGTTTCTCCAACGAGGACACTGCCCAGATCGCATCGCTCGTGGCCAACCACATGCGTTTCGGCGACGTTCAGAAGATGAAGCAATCCACCCTGAAGCGCTTTCTCCGGCTTCCGCGCTTCCCCGAACACCTCGCTCTCCACCGCCTCGACTGCCTGTCCAGCCACAAAATTCTCGCGCTGCACGACTACGCGAAGCAGCACTACGAAACCATCCCGGAGGCTGAGGTGCGTCCGAAGCTGCTGGTCACAGGCCGCGACCTCCTCGCCGCCGGCTACCAGCCCGGCCCGCTCTTCAAGCAGTGGCTCGCCCTGGCTGAAGACGCGCAGCTCGAAGGCCGAATCGTGACTACAGAAGAAGGGCTGGCGCTGATCCGCGAACACGAGCGCCCGTAGTGCCGTCGCCGTCGGAAATTCCTTCGCTGCCCGAAAACCTGCTCCATGGGGCCCGATGGAGCACGGAGGTAATGTGAGGCGCCATTTTCCTGGCACATTTCAGGCTCAAACGGCCGATACTGGGCGAGGAGCCGAGCCGCCACGGATGCGGAGCTCGCGGCATGGGACCACTAATGGCAGCCAACGCACAAAGCGACAAACGATGGACTCCACTCGCTGCCCTCATCACGTTTGCGGCCGCTTTAGTCTGCGTCTCTCTTACCTATCGCCTCACGGACCGTGGCCATGGCACCGTCTACTTGTGGCCGCTGACAGCGGTTGAACTCGGCTTCCTGATCCCCCTGTGGCACAAGCCAAAAATCCGCATTCTGGCCCAGGGAACAGGAGCCGTGGGTGCACTGTTCGGCGGCCTTCTTGCCGGCAGACCGATGTGGTTTGCATGCTGCATGGCTTCCATCAGCCTCCTGGATGTTTGGATCGCCGGCACCATTCTGAGCCGTGGCGTTCTTGGCTTTGACGATCTGAAAAAGCGGAGCAACCTGCTTCTTCTCGCCCTCGCTGCAATCGCCGCTCCCATCATCGGAGGCGCCGTCAAGGCTTATCCGCTCTCCCTCCTTCTTCATATCCGGCCACTGGACGCCGGCATACTGTCCACCATCTGCGAATCTCTCGGCATGGTGATCATCCTGCCTGCCTTGCTTTTTCTCCTCACTGGCCGCAATCGAGACCTGCGCAAGGTGCGCCCGGTCCTTAAACACGGCCTGCCTGCGGCCGCCTTGTTTACGGCAGTGGTTTGGATTGTTTTCGCACAAACCACCAGCCCTCTCCTGTTTCTGGTCTTTCCCGCCATGCTGGTGATCCTGTTTGTTTTAGGCCTTGAAGGGGCTGTGTACGTCTCCGTCACGCTTTCCATCATCGCCATCGTGTGGACGTCTCACGGCTATGGACCGTTTTGGATCGCGCGCTTCTACACGCCGCATTACCGGGTGTTTCTGCTTCAAAGCTTCATCTGGATGAGTGTAGCCACGGCGCTGCCGATCGGCGCCCTGCTGGATGAGCGCCGGGAGGCCGAAAGGGAAGCGGCTGATGCGCGCCTCACGACGCGAACGATCTTGAAGTACGCCGATGCCATGATCATCCTTTCATCCATTGATGGAGGCCAGCGATACGTTTCGGCCGCCAGTGAGCGCTTCACGGGCTGGACTCCTGGGGAATGGACCGGCTTGCAGCGGACAGAAACCATGCATCCGGAGGATCACCTTGCATTTGATCGCGTGATCGAAGACATGCTGATGGGCAAACGCGATCAATCGTTCCGCTATCGCCTGGCGCAAAAGCGAGGCGGTTGGCGCTGGATTGAAGCTGCTTTCAGAACCTACATCGATGAGGAAACAGGGGTGGTCCGGGGCTATGTCGGTACCCTGCGGGATTTGCCTGAACAGGACGAGGAACTCTCGACGTCGCAGAGCGAAAGCTTTGCCTCCGGCCTTCAACGCTCCGCTCGCCTGGCCCGTAGGGACATGCTGACAGGCCTGCCAGACCGGCGCGCATTCCAGAAAAGCTTCCGAGATCAGGCTGACGCAGCCCGCTTGACAGACGGCGTCTTCGCTCTCTTGTTCATTCAAATCAACCACCTGAAGCTTTTCTATGAAAAGTACGGGAGCGCGCACGGCGATAGTTGCCTTCAGACGCTTGTAACCGCACTCAGGGGCAGCATCGGCCAGACAAATGACCTTCTGGCTCGGTGGAGTGAGGACCAGTTCGTTGCTTTGCTGACCGGGGCTGACATCGGCAGCGAAATTCGCCAGAGAAGGCACCTCGCCATGCAGGCCGTTCGCTCGCTGGCCATAGAGCACAAGGCGACCAGGGAGGGCCTCGTCACCATCAGCGTAGGCACGGCGGTGTCTACCCCTGAAATGCTCGGGAACATAACTGCAATGATCCATTTAGCGGAAGCTGATCTTGCCGCTCAACAAAGCATCAATATGGGCAGCAACTTCGCGAATCCTTCTCTTCAGCGGCCCGGCGTCGTGGGCGCGCTGTGATCCGCCCACTCTTCCGAGCCATCGCGCCTCATTCGTGACGCCCAGCCACGGGATCCATAGGATTCTGGTGTACCCGGATCCCCATGTTCATGAGGAGAGGTGAACGCATCGGCGGCGAGACACCTACAGCCACATCGATGGCGCCTTTGGCCAAGTACGTCGCAAGAAACGCCGGCTCTTGAGTGGAAGAACATACATGAATGGTGCCGGGAGGGGGGGTCGAACCCCCACGAGGTTGCCCTCGGCGGATTTTGAGTCCGCTGCGTCTGCCAGTTCCGCCATCCCGGCGTTGGAGTTGGGTGGACACAGTATCGCATAGGATCCGCTTGTCCTTTTCATTCCGCGGCCAGAAAGCTCCACACCGCGCCGGCAGTCGCTTCGGCCTGGAGCCGGGTGGCCTCGGCGACCTCCCTTCGGCGGCTCAGGTCGAAGAAGTTGCGCCCAACGGCCTTTGCAACGCGCTCGTCGGGTACAAAGGCCAGCGTCCGGCTGCCATGCGCTTCCAGCACGGAACGCTCTCGGTCCAGCGGAGCTGCGCCCTCCCTGAACATGCGGCCGAGCGGGTCAAGAATCAGCACGGGTCCCGCACCGATGGCCAGCGTCGCGTTTGTAGACGAGCCGATGCCGCCGTCCATGTAGGCACGCCCGCCGTGGTGCACCAGCGGGTAGACGCACGGCATCGAGCAGCTTGCCGCAACAGCGGAAGAAAAAGGCACCCCAGAGCCGGCGTTCCAGGCATGGAACTCACCGGAGTAGGCATCCACGGCAGTTATGGTGATGGGGCGATTGGACGGCCAATCGATCTCCGGGCTTTCGGCCGCGTAGGTGCGCCGGATCCGTTCGATCCACTCGGACTCGCCCCGTATGCCGGCGCGCAGGGCACTCTGGCCGAGCGACCGGCGAAAAGCCTCCGTGTCGCGGGTCAGCATCCGGGCCTTGAGGTAAGCCAGGAAAAACCGCGCCAACCTTGGTTTGCGGGCGTTTTCAGCGTCAAGCGGCTTGTCTTCAAGCGCCGCCAGCTCCCATAACGAACCATGCACTGCCAGGTGCGCGCCGACAATCGCGCCAGCCGAAGTGCCGATGACCCGTGCCCCGGTGAGAGGGTCTCCTCCGTGCTGGACAGAAGACTGGCTGCCATGCGCCTTGCGCCAGCACATGGCCCAGCTTTCCAGGAGAGCCGCCTGCCAGATCACGCCGATCGGTCCACCGCCGCCCAGCACCAATGCTGTGTTTGCCCCGCTCATACGAGCTTGGGATGCGACCGTCCCGAAAACTTCGGACGCAGGAGCGGCCCGGCTTCGATGCGACGCATTGGGGGGACCATTCCCGACGCGATCAGTGCTGCATGGCAGGCTCGTGTGTTTCCGTCACCACCGGCGAGTGCGTCGTGGGCCCGTCCACGTGCGGCTTGGTGCCACGCCCGCCCGTGCCCAACCTGCCCGCGCCCAACAGGGTTTGTAGCACCACGTACAGCACGGGGATAAAGAACAGGTTCAGGATGGTCGAAAGCAACATGCCGCCGACGACGCTTGTGCCGACGGAGTGACGGCCATTCTCGCCGGCGCCATGCGCGAATACTAGCGGCATCAC
>CAXTYP010000103.1:0-8447 GCA_964248435.1 uncultured Acidobacteriaceae bacterium
GACGTGCCGGTGGTCAACGTCGATGTGGGTGTCATCCTTGAAAAGACGCACCAGTTTGTGCCCAACCTGCAACAGGCCAACTTCAGGGTGTTTGAGGATGGCAAGCCGCAGCCAATCAGCTCGTTTGCGCGCACCCAGGCACCCATCACGGCGGTCCTGCTAACGGAGTTCGCGGCTACGAATTACTCCTTTGTCTACGACATGCGCAATGCGACCTATGCGTTTGCGCAGCAGCTACGACCTGACGATTACGTTGCCGTGATGACCTATGACATGCACACGGAGATCCTGACGGACTTCACGCAGGATAAACGCCTGGTCGCCCGGGCGTTGAACTCGATGACCATTCCAACCTGGCGAGAAACAAACCTCTTCGACGCCGTGTATGAAACGTTGGACAGGATGAGCCGGATTGAAGGGCGTAAGTACATGATCCTGGTGTCGTCAGGCCGGGACACTTTTTCAAAGATCACGCTGGACAAGGTGCTGCAGAAAATTAAGGCGACGCCGAATGTGACCATCTTCGCCATAGGAACGGGGCAGTTTGCGCGAATCATGGCGGAAGGGCGCGGCGCGATGGGCGGTGCTCGCGAGATCGATTACCTGCAGGCTGATAACCAGTTATCGAGCTTCGCGCGCATGACCGGAGGGCAGGCATTTTTTCCCCGCTTCCAGGGCGAGATGCCGGATATCTTTCACCAGATTAACGACTCCATTCGCAACCAGTACGTGCTGACATATCGCCCGACCAATACAAGGCAGGACGGCACCTATCGCCATATCCAGGTGGAATTAGTCGACGACGAGGGAAATCCGCTCCGGATGCAGGATGAAAAACATAGGTCGCTTAAATATGACGTGATCGCGCGAGACGGATACCGGGCCAAGCTGCCGGTCGAGTAAGCCTCGCACGAGTTGAGTCCGTCGTAGGGAGCTGCGGCGAATCAGTCCTGCAACTTTCTGAGTGCAGGATAGATTTGCCGGAAGGCCTGGTAACCACGCTCATAGCGCTCAACCGTGGCTGGATCAGGCTCGATCTGCTCGGCCACCTGGATCGCCTGCGCACAAGCCGCATCCACCGAGGGCCATGCGCCGCCACCCACCCCGGCCAACAGCGCCGCGCCATAAGCCCCGCCTTCTTCGGCGACCAGGATGTCGCAGACATGCCCGTAAACAGCGGCCTGGATGGCCCGCCAGAGTGGTGAACGCGCCCCTCCGCCGCCCAACCGAACCCCCGTGACCGGCAGCCCCATCTCGGCAAACAGCGTGAAGCTGTCGCGAAGGGAGTAAGCCACCCCCTCCAATACGGCGCGAACGAGGTGCCCGCGGCTATGCCCGGCCGTCAGCCCCACAAAGGCCGCGGTGGCCTGCGGATCCAGGTGCGGCGTGCGCTCGCCCAGCAGGTACGGCGTCCACAGCAGCCCGTCAGAGCCGGCCGGCACCCCCGCCGCCTCCCTTGTGAGCGCGTCGTACCCAGTGCCGGGGGCAAGGAGATCGCGCAGCCAGCGCAGGCTCAGCCCGGCTGCCTGCGTCACGCCCATCACGTGCCAGCGGCCCGGTACGGCGTGGCAAAAGGTATGCAGGCGTCCGGCTGGGTCAAAGGTGGGCTCGGCGGTCGCGGCAAACACCACGCCCGAGGTGCCGATGGTGACGGAAACCGACCCCGGCTGCAGGATGCCCATGCCGACGGCGCCGGCGCCCTGGTCGCCTGCGCCGGCCACCACCGGCGTCCCGGCAACGAGCCCAGTGGCTTGCGACCCAGCGTCTGAAATCCTGGCGCAGACCTCGGGCGATTCCCAAAGTTCTGGCAGCCATTCTTCCCGCACGCCGGCGACCCGGGCCACTTCGCTCGACCACCGGCGGTGCGCTACGTCGAGCAACAGCGTGCCTGAGGCTTCCTGCACATCCATGGCGTAGGTGCCGGTCAGCCGAAAACGTACGTAATCCTTGGGGCACAGCACATGGGCCAGGCGCGCCCATACTTCGGGCTCATGCTCTCTCACCCACAGCAGCTTGGTCAGGGTAAAGTTTGGCAGGGCCGGGTTCGCTACCAGCTCAATCAGCCGGTCGCGCCCACCAACCTCCCGATGGAGCCAGTCGCACTGGGGAGCGGTGCGCTGGTCGCACCAGATCAGCGAAGGGCGCAGGACGGTCCCGTCGCGGTCCAGCAGCACGGCTCCGTGCATTTGTCCGGTCAGGCCTATGGCGCCGATCCGGCTGGCCGCTTCTTCGGGTGCTTGCACCAGGGTGTCGCGGATGGCCTGCTGCGCGGCGCGCCACCAGTCTGTAGGGTCCTGCTCGGCCCAGCCCGGCAGTGGAGCGCGAAAGGGGGCGTGCTCGCTGGCCGCCGAGCTTACGATCGCGCCGTTGGCGTCGATGAGCAGGCAGCGTGTGCCGCCTGTTCCAACGTCGAGACCCATGAAGTAACTGTTCGCCAAAGCCGCACCTCTTCGCTCATCAATCTAACGCGCCGGCAGGGGGGAGGTACACTGCGGTACATGGGGATCAGGACGCTCGCCACGCGCGAGGTGTATCGCAATCGCTGGATGCGGGTGCGGGAAGACGAGATTGAGCGCGCGGATGGCGCAAAAGGCATCTACGGTGTGGTTGAAAAACACCCCTGTGCGGTGATCATCCCGCTGGCCGGCGATACATTGCACCTGATCCAGCAGTACCGGTACACCGTGGGCGAGGTTTGCCTGGAGTTTCCACAGGGCGGCTGGGAAGACCCGGACGTGGACATCCGCGAACTGGCGCTTGGCGAGCTGCGCGAAGAAACGGGCTTGCGCGCCGGGCAGCTCGACTATCTCGGGCCGATGTGGGTGGCGTATGGCTTCTGCAACCAGCAGCAGCATGCGTTCCTGGCGACAGATCTGACGCCGGGGGAGACGGACTTCGACCCGGAAGAGGACGACCTGACGCTCCATGCAGTTCCGGTCGCGGAGTTTGAGCGAATGCTGCTCGCCGGGCGCATCAAGGACTGCTGCACGCTGGCTGCGTGGGGCCTTTACAAGGTTTGGAGCGCGCATCGCGCTTAGGGAGATTGAGTTAAATGGCAGCAAAGTGGACAGCAAAAGACATCGTGAGCCAGGCAGGCAAGCGTGCCATTGTGACTGGCGCGAATATTGGACTGGGCTACCAGACCGCGCGGGAGCTGGCCCGTGCCGGCGCACAGGTCGTCATGGCCTGCCGCTCGGTGGAGCGCGGTGAAGCGGCGGCCGGGCGCATTCGTTCGGAGCAACCCTCGGCACAGGTGCATGTGGCGAAGCTCGACCTCCAGTCGCTCGCGTCGGTTCGCGAGTTCGCGGCCGCCGCCCTTGCTGCCGGCGAGCCCATCGATATCCTGGTCAACAACGCCGGCGTGATGGCGCTGCCCAAGCGTGAGGTGACGGTGGACGGTTTTGAAAAGCAGCTGGCCGTCAATTACCTGGGCCATTTCGCGTTGACCGGGCTGCTGCTGCCCTCGCTGCTGCGGGCGGCCTCGGCGCGGGTTGTGAGCGTGTCAAGCAATGCGCACAAACGGGGGGCGATCGACTGGGCTGACTTCCAGATGGAAAAAAGCTACGGGCCCATGAAGACGTATCAGCAGACCAAGCTGGCCATGCTGATCTATGGGCGAGAGCTGCAACGGCAAAGCACGGCACACGGGGCAAAGCTCGTGAGCGTGTCGGCACACCCCGGCCTATCGGCGACGGCCATTGTGCGAGACATGACAGGGCCGCCCAAGTACATCATTCCTGTCGTACTCGGGGTGATTGGACAAAGCGACGCGGAAGGCGCCTGGCCGCAGCTTTACGCGGCGACGGCTGCCGATGTGGAGCCGGGCGGCTACTACGGCCCCGATGGTTTCGGTGAGTTCAAGGGCTCCCCCGTACCGGCGAAAGTTTCTGCCGCGGCGCAGGACGCTGGAGCGGGTCCCCGGCTGTGGAACTTGTCGGAGCAGGCGACCGGCGTGGTGTATGACTGGTCGGCCAAGGAGTAGCGCTCGGGCGAGGTTTTAGGTTGAGCTACAGGCAGGCCGGCAACGGAGGCCGGTCGGTTCAGCCGGTTCCTGGGGACTACAGGCTGGGCTACGCTGGGTTTGGCCGTCGGGGTGCCAGCGACAGAAAGGCAACGGCGGCGACGCCGGCCAACAGAACGCCCCCTTCCAGGCGCACGCTGGCGATATGAAGTCGTTCAAAATGGAGCCGGTTCGGATTCGGCCGGGGTGCTTTGTCGATGTCGCCGCCCACCGCGAGCCGGTCTGCCTCCATGCGCGGCATCACGCTCCACTGCGAAAACCCGGTCAAGACCAGCATCGCAAGGATGCAGAAGATCGGTCCCAAAAGCGTTCGCGCATACGCCCGCGTCCACTGCGCCACAAGCAGCAGGACCAGCAGGACCGATCCGGCGATCAACCCTTCGGTATGGAGCGTCAGCAAGCAACGCCGCACCACCAGGCCCGCCGCATACTTGTCCGGCAACACCCCGAACGCGGCCGCGGCAACCACGGGGAAGAAAGCCACCGCGCCGAGCCAAAGGGTAAGCAGGAGCTGGATCAGTGTGCGTAGTAAGCTTTTCAATTTGTTCCATCCTTCGCTCGACACTTGATGCTACAGCGGTGAGGGTGCGACTACAAAAACCCATAGGCGTCTACCGCTTTCTGGGGAATCCAGCGGAAAGATTGGGCTGGACTCATGGACTTCGAAGTGTTCCACCACGGCATGTCGTTGATTGAACAAATTGCGACAGGGCGAGCGTAAAGGCAAGCAAATTGCATAAAGCATAGGCATGAAGCTTTGCACATTGATCCGCTTGTTTTCGCCCGGGCCGATTTTCGGCCTTTCCCTCGGTCTCAGCGCCATCGCTGTCGGTACGACGCTTGCGCCTGGTGCCCTTGCACAGGCTGTTTCTGTGAACGGCGGTTCGATCCAGGGCACCATCACGGACCCGAGCGGCGGCGTGCTGCCAGGTGCCAACGTTGTCATCAAGGGCACGGATACCGGTTATACCAAGACGCTGAAAACGGATTCCGCCGGCTTCTACAGCATTGGCCCTCTAAATCCCGGCGGCTACACGATCAACGTTGACCTGCCTGGATTCGAGAGCCTGACGGTGACCACTGTCGTGCGCACTGGTACGGCAACCCCGGGCAGCTACAAGTTGCAGGTCGGTGCTTCGTCCGAGAGTGTCCAGGTCAATGCCGGGCAGATCCAGGTGAACACGGATCAGCCAGGTGTGTCCGACGTGATCACGCGCGAGCAGATCGCAGCGCTGCCGATCAATGGACGCAACTTCCTCGATATCGCTCAACTGGAGCCCGGCGTGATCCTCCAGAGTGGGGAAACGTTTGACCCGACCAAGGCAGGCTACTCGGCGATTTCGGTTAGCGGTGTTTCCGGTCGCACGACCCGTATCCTGCTCGATGGCCAGGACATCACCGACGAAACCGTCGGCACCACCATCATGAACGTCGATGAAGGCTCGGTCGACGAGTTCCAACTGAACCGCTCCACTCAGGACGTATCGGGCGAAGTGACTTCAACCGGCCAAGTGCTGGTGGCGACACGCTCCGGCACGAACACCGTCCATGGAGAAGCTTTCTACAATTTCCAGGATCATACGGTGGGCTTTGCCCGTACGGCGGGCGGGTACGATGCTCCGTTCCAGCGAAACCAGTTCGGCGGCTCGCTTGGCGGTCCGATCATCAAGGACAAGCTGTACTTTTTCGGGAACTATGAGCGCATCAAGCAAGATGCGGACGGCGCCGCGCTCACAAGTCCAGTCTTTCAACCGATTCAGAAGCAGTTTCCATCTATTCCGTCGCCGTACCGCGAGAACTACAGCACGGTTCGAGTGGACTACGATGGTCCTAGGGGCGTTCACTTCTTCGCGCGTGCAGCCTATAACGTCAACTCGGCCGACTCCAATTTCAATGACCTTTATTCTCTCTACAACACGCGCAACAACGTCCCGGCTATTGTCGGGGGTGCTGATTTTACGACGGGCAAGTTCACGCACTCCTTTCGCGGCGGATATGAGAAGTTTCACAATCTGCTGAACGGCGGTACGGCTGGGCTTACATCTATTTACAACCCTGCAAACTATCCCGGTGGCGCCGGCGTCACGCTGGTCGATAGCAATGATAACTTTTTCGCCGGTCCTAACTTTCTTGCACCACAGGGAACCTTCCAGTCAGACAAGCAGTTGCGTTATGACGGGACCTGGACCAAGGGTGCACATACGTTTAAGTTCGGCGGAAACGTGAACCGGATTTTAGGCGGCGGTTTTGCGGCTTTCTACGGTCCTTCGCTCTACACCGTCTTCGGCCAGGGAAGCACGATCAACGGTGGCGACAATCCGCTTGCTTACTCGCCGGAGTACTTCATCCTGGGAAACGGCAACGGTTTATTCACGGAGAAGCCGGGCTTTGGGCTGAGCGGGGGCGGCGAGTTCGACTGGCGAAGTGGGGCATATGTCGCCGACTCCTGGAAGATCTCACCCTCGTTCACCGCAATCGCGGGTCTCCGCTGGAGCGCCGATACGGACCGCGCCAACCAGGACCTGCCTACACCTTTGTGCTCCAGCGTGGATCCGTCTCTGCAATTTCCCGGCTGCACTGGCAACACTCCTTTGTACGATCAGTACCAGGTTGGCCTTGGCAAGAGAACCCATCAGCCATATGGCAATTTTGGGCCGCAGGCCGGATTCGTGTTCAGCCCGGGAGACCACAAGCTTTCTGTCCGCGGGGGCATCGGAATTTTTTACGACAGCGATGTTTTCAACAACACTTCCAATGCTCGCAGCACCACTGTCAACGCCAACGGTAACTACTTCAATGCCACGCAGGTCTGCGGAGGGGTCAACTCGGTTGACATACCAGGCAAGGGTGCAGTGAGTTCGGTTAACGGCATCCCGATCTCAACTATCTGCGCTGAACCAATTTCCCAGTCAGCTCCGCTGATCAATCTCTTGAAAGCACAGTATCAGGCAGCCTCGAGTACAAATGGCCCTAACCCTGCCTATATCGGGACAGGTAGTGGACTGAAAGCAAACAGCATCTACGGCGCGCCGTATCTTACGCCGTACTCAATTCAGTTCAATGGAGGTTTCGAGCGCCAGGTTGCCAAGGGAGCTGTGATCACCGTCGACTATGTTCACAATGCGACGATCAAAATTCCACTCTCGATTGATGTAAATCATGTCGGCGCTGCACGGTACCTCAACGTGACTGCTGCAAAAACAGCTATCGCTGCAACCCTGGCGGCGTGCGGAGCGGCAACCATCCAGGCGGCCTATGCCGCTCAAGGCTGCCCCGGTTTGCACCCTGCAGCAAATGGTAGCGGCCCTGGTGCCGCAACCATCGAGGACTTTGCCTCGAACGGGCTCGATTCGAGCAATCAATTGACCAATGGGTACGCAGCATCCGCATTTGGGCTTGCTTCTCCAGCTGCCTTCGCTGGAATCAATCCTAATGTTGGTGATGGGCTCTTCATTCTCCCGGTGGGTCGCTCCGGTTACGATGCGGGACAGATCGTCTTTCGGCAACAGGTGTCACATCCTGTTCGGGGGATCGTTAGCGGCAACCTTCAGATCTCCTACTCTCTTTCCCGCGCTGTCAACCCGGTCAAGGCGACGAACTCAGGCGACCAGCTGTTTGCCGGAGCAGGACCCTGGGACAACGACGATCCAAACAAGTTCATGGGCCGCAATAATATCGATCACACGAACGAGCTCAGTTTCGGCGGTGCGCTTGAGGTGAAGTACGGGATCCAACTCGGGCTGATCGGGCACTTTTACTCAGCGTTTGCTCAGAGTCTGACACTCGATAACAGCAGCAACGGCTCCGGAGAAATCTTCCGTACCGACGTCGACGGGGATGGCACCACGGGCGATCTTGTTCCGGGTACCGGACCAGGCTCTTACATGCACCAGATCAAGGGCTCCGGTCTCAAGAATCTGATCACGAGCTACAACACCACCAGTGCGGGAAAACCGACCCCTGCCGGCCAGGCACTGATCAGTGCAGGGTTGATGAGCGCGGCCGACCTCACTGCTTTGAATGGGGTGCAGCAGCCGATCGCTCAGGTGCCGACGACGCCGATTCAAAACCCGGCTTTCCGATCTCTCGATCTGAGCGCCGGCTACCCTATCAACCTGGGCAAGGTGCGTGAAGGCATGACGCTGGTTCCCAAGGTCGCCATGTATAACGTAGCCAACCTCAGCAACTTTACCAAGCCTATTACCGGGCAACTCATCAATGTAGCGGACAACAGTGGAAAAGCGACTGGCATTACGCCGAATTTCCTAAATGGTCCCAACAGCACAGCAGTACAAAGCGGGTTCAGCACCCAGCGTGGTTCCGGCACGTTTGATCAAGGCGCGCCCCGCAGCACGGAGTTCCAGCTTCACTTGAACTTCTAATCTTAAGTACAAAAACCGGCAGGCTCAGGCTTGCCGGTTTCTTT
>CAXTYP010000104.1:0-8410 GCA_964248435.1 uncultured Acidobacteriaceae bacterium
ATCCACTTGATCGATAAAAGGAGCAAGAAACGACCATGCGCCACGATTCCCTTTTCGCTGCCCAGACTGCCCGCGCTGCCCGGCCTGCGCTGCCCCGCCTCCTGTCGACGACCCGGGGCCAGGTGGCCGCCGTCCTGTTGGGCTCCTTGTTTGTGGCGGTGTGCGCGCAGGTGGCTGTGCCCCTGCCGTGGACACCCGTGCCGATGACCATGCAGCCCTTCGGAGTTTTGCTTGTGGGCCTGGTACTCGGCCCGTTCCTCGGCGCGGCTTCGCTGGCCACTTACCTGCTGGAAAGCGCGGCCGGACTGCCGGTACTGGTACCGGGCTTCGGCGGCCTGCTGCCGTTGGGTGCCAGCGCCGGCTATCTCCTGTCCTACCCGCTGGCTGCCGCGGTGGCCGGCGGGCGATGGCACAGGGGGCGCGGCCTGGCGCGGGCTGCTGCGGCTGCGGCGCTGGGCAACGCATTGATCCTGCTCTGCGGGGCCGGCTGGCTCGCCATGATCACGCACAGCCGTGCTGCAAGCGTTCTTCAACTGGCGGTACTCCCCTTTGTTGCCGCCGACGGCCTCAAAGTGCTGTTGGCGGCAGCCATTGCCTCAGGGCTGCGTCGGCAGATTGATCGTGTGGACGCGAGCCCCGGCGCCTAGCCGCTCGGCAGCGTATCCTTAAAGCGTGAGGGGAAGACGCGAGGCTGCCGATACGCCCGATGGTTCCCTCCCGACCCGTCCCTGAAAGGACCCCGATCTCCCATGAGCGCCACTCCCACGATCGCCCGCGGTACGACTCCAGCTGTGGACGCCGTGCGCGAAATTTCCATCGCGCACAGCCCGGACTCTGACGACGCTTTTATGTTCTATGGGCTGGCCACGAACAAGATCCGTGTGCCGGGATACAAGTTTTCGCATGTGTTGTGCGATATCGAGACCCTGAACCACAAGGCCATGCACGAGGCGTTTTTCGACGTCACGGCTATCTCGTTTCATGCCTATCCGTACCTGCAGGACCAGTACGCCTTGATGGCCTGCGGCGGCTCGGTCGGCGAGAATTACGGCCCCATGATCATCGCGCCGCAGCGCCACACGCTTGACGGCATCAAGAAGATCAAGATCGCCGTGCCCGGCACCCTGACGACCGCTTACCTGGCACTGAAGCTGTTCGCGCCGGAGATCGAAACCGAGGTCGTGCCTTTTGACCAGATCATCCCCCAGGTGCTCGCCTGCAAGTACCAGGCCGGGCTCATCATCCATGAGGGGCAGCTCACCTACGGCATGAGCGGGTTAAACAAGATCATCGACCTGGGCGTTTGGTGGCGCGAGCAGACCGGCATGCCCCTGCCGCTCGGCGGCAATGCCATCAAGCGCTCCCTCGGCATCGACGCCATGCGAGTGACCACCAAGGCGATCAAGGACTCCATTCAACACGGACTCGATCATCGGGAGTCTGCGCTGCAGTACGCCATGCAGTTCGCGCGCGACCTGGATCCTAATCTGGCTGACAAATTTGTCGGTATGTATGTCAACGAACGCACGCTTGATTACGGCTCGGATGGTCGCGCGGCGATTGAAAAGCTGCTGACCATGGGACACGAGCGCGGCATCATCCCACGGGTCGCGAAGTTCGACTGGATCGAACCCGCGTAAGGCTCGCTCCTGGCCCCATAGCTCCTGCCCCATAGCTCTTGGCCGCATAGCTCCTGGCGCATAATGGATGGATGGAAGCGCCTGCTCTCCCTCCCGTTTTCGCACCGGTGCAATCGCGGGCTGTCCGCCGGGGGCGTCCCTTATGGCGCAGTTTGCGCCGCCAGCCGCTCGCTCTGGTCGGGCTCTTTCTGGTCGCCTCCTTCTGCATCCTGGCGCTGTTTGCGCCCTGGATCGCACCCCATGCGCCGGCGGCGCTGGACCTTGACCACCGGCTTGCCGCGCCCAGCGCCGCACACTTGTTCGGAACCGACGAGCTGGGCCGGGATACGTTCTCCCGCATCGTGTACGGCGCGCGCATCTCGCTGCTGGTCGCCGTTTCGGTGGTGGCCTGCTCGCTTTCGGTGGGGCTAGTACTTGGCGGCCTCGCGGGTTTTTACGGCGGCGTGCTGGATACGGCTCTCAATATCTTTGTCATGAATGCTTTTCTGGCGCTGCCGGGCATCCTGCTGGCCATCGCTTTTGTCGCGTTTCTTGGGCCCGGCCTCTTCAACCTGGTGCTTGCCCTCTCCATCGGCGGGTGGGTCGGCTACGCGCGGCTGGTTCGCGCCCAGGTGCTCGCCGTGCGCGAGCGCGAGTTTGTGGAAGCCGCCCGAGCGCTCGGGGCCAACGACCTCCGTGTCTTCACACGGCATATCCTGCCCAATATCCTCCAGCCTCTCATCGTGCAATCGGCCATCGGCATGGCCGGCGCGGTGCTGGCCGAGGCCACGCTGTCGTTTTTGGGCCTGGGCGTGCCGCCGCCTGCCGCCAGCTGGGGAGGCATGCTCAACGACGCGCGCTCGCACCTTTTCGACTCGCCGCACCTGGTCGTTTTTCCCGCGCTCGCGGTCATGTTTTGCGTGCTCTCGTTCAACTTCCTGGGCGACGCGCTGCGCGATTTTCTCGATCCGCGCACGCGGATCGAGATCGGGTTGTAGTGACGAATCGAAAGAGCAAAACCGCCTGCGCGGCTTTCCTTTCTCCTGATGCACTATGCGGCCGGCAGCCGAGGGTGTGGCCTTTCCGTAAAGAAAGGCCACGTCGAGACAATCCTTGCACCTGGCAGGGTCAGGAGAAAGGAACCGGCGGCCACTTCGTGGCTTGTACTCGCGGGTGCTTGCGCAACGGCAGCTGCGGCCCTCGCTATGCTCGGAGTCTAAGGTGCGCGTAGGTGTCATCGCTGACACGCATGGGCTGCTGCGTCCGGAAGTGCTACCCGCGTTCAAGGGTGTCGATCATATCCTGCATGCCGGGGATGTGGGCGACCCGGGAATCCTGGCAAGATTGCGAGAACTCGCCCCTGTCACCGCAATCCGCGGCAACATCGACCGCACCGGCCCGTGCGCCCAGTTTCCGGCCGAGGAGTACCTCACGCTCGCCGGCGTCAACCTGTACATGCTGCACGACGTGCACACACTTTCGCTCGACCCCGGAGCCGCCGATGTGCAAGCCGTCATTTTCGGCCACTCCCACAAGCCGCTCGTCGAGCACCGCAGGGGCGTGCTGTTCTTCAACCCAGGTGCCGCCGGACCCCGACGTTTCACGCTGCCCATCACGGTCGGGCTACTGACGATCGGGCACAACAGCATCACCGCTGAACACAGCTCGCTGCTCTAATCCCGAATGCGCGGGTTGACCAGCAGGTACAGCACATCCGTCAGCAGGTTGACCAGCACATACGTGAGTCCTATCGCCAGCAGGCAGCCCTGCACCAGCGCGTAATCACGGTTTGAGATGGCGGAAACAGTCAGCCGCCCGATCCCCGGCCACGAGAAGATCATCTCCGTTACGATAGCCCCGGCCAGCAACGCGCCAAACTGCAACCCGAGCAGCGTGATGATCGGGATCATCGCGTTGCGCAGCGCGTGCCTGTACACCACGGTTGTCTCTGATAAGCCCTTGGCGCGCGCGGTGCGGATGTAGTCCTGGCCCAGCTCTTCCAGCATCGCCGTGCGAATCATGCGTGTCAGGATCGCGGCAAGCGCGGCTCCCATGGTGACAGCCGGAAGCACCAGATACGAGGGGCCAGCAGCGCCTGAAACCGGCAGCCATCCCAGGCGGATCGATACCAGCAGGATCAGGATCGGCCCAAGCGCAAACGTCGGAAATGACAGTCCGAACAGGCTGACGACGCCCAGCAACTGGTCGGGCCAGCGGTTGCGATGCAGGGCCGCCGTGATACCCGTCGGCAGCGACAGCAGCAGGGCAAGCAGCAGCGCCGCCACCGTGAGCACCACCGTGTAGGGGTAGCGCAGGGCAAGCTGGTGCGTGACCGAGTCGTTCAGCCGGATCGAGTGGCCTAGGTCACCGTGCAGCACCCCGCGCCAGTACGAGATGTACTGCGCCCCGAGCGGCTGGTCGAGCCCGTACTGGTGTCGCAGCACTGCGACATCGCCCGCGCGTGCCCCCTCGCCGAGCATCTGCTGCACGGGGTCGCCCGGCACCAGGTGGATCAGCAGAAACACGAGCGAAACCACCAGCCACACGACCGGGATGGTGTAGAGCATGCGCCACAGCAGGGCGCGCAAGGCCCGCTTCACGCGACGGCTCCTGGCCTGCGGCAAGCCACGGGCGGCAGCGGCCACACACTGTCCGCTAAGCGAAGGACGCTCATGCTTGCACGTCCGTTCCCACCGTTTCCTCCTGGGGGGCAGCCGGTCCGGCCCGGTTCTCCAGCCGCACCTTGCTGATCCGCCGGCCCTGCATTTCCACCACGGTCAGCCGGTGATTGTCAAAGTCGACCCGCTCACCCGCTTCGGGGATATGGCCCAGGCGGCTCAGCAGGAAACCAGCCAGGGTTTCCACTCCCCCGTCCCGCGGCAGCTTCCAGCGCATCTGCGTTTCCAGGTCACGCAGCCGTACGCTGCCGTCCAGCATCAAGGTGTCATTGGCTGCCGGCAGCACGGGTGCCGTTCGTCCTTCGGCGGCGTCGAACTCGTCTTCCACTTCTCCGATCAACTGTTCGATCGCGTCCTCGACCGTGACCAGGCCGACCGTCGAGCCGAACTCGTCCACCACGATCGCCAGGTGACGACGCCGTTGTTGAAATTCAACCAGCAGGTCGAAGGCAGGCTTGGTTTCGGGCACCACCAGCACGTCGCGCATGATCGATCGCAGCTGCAACCCGGCAAGCGCCGCCGCGGCCATGCCTTCCTGGGCGGAGTCTGCTGCCCGCCGTCCGCTGATGGCATGAAAGTGCATCAGCCTCGCGACATCCTTCGCGTACACCACGCCGATGATCGCCTCGGGCCCACGCACGGGGTCGTACACGGGCACACGCGAGTGCATCTCCTCCACCATCCTGGCGCTGGCCTGCTCGACCGGCATCGAGGCCGGCAGGGACACGATCTTTTGCCGCGGTGTCATGATCTCCCGCGTGGGAATGTCGCCGCCTTCGAGAGCGCGATGGATCAGCGCCTCCTGAAACGGCGGCAGCACACCGCCTTCACGCGCCGCGGTCGCGATCAGCTTCAGCTCGTCGGGCGAGTGGAGACCACCGTGGGCGGAAGGCGGTGTACGAAACAAGAGCAGAACCAGCGTCGCCGAACGGTTCAGCAACAGCACGGCAGGGCGCGTCATGCTCATAAAGGCAAGCATGGGCCCGGCAATAGCGATGGCGAGTTGCTCGCCACGCCGCAGGGCCAGCGACTTGGGCACCAGTTCGCCCAGCACCACCTCGAAGTAGGTGATGCCCAGAAATGCAATGGCCGCGCTGAGCAGGTGCGCGTACACCCGCACGTGCTCGAAATCTCCTAGCAGCGGCACGAGCAGGCCCGCGACCGTGGGCTCGCCGATGGAGCCGAGCGCCAGCGAGCACAGCGTCACTCCAAACTGCACTGCAGGCAGAAAATCGTCCAGACGGCTTTGCAGCTGCTGCACCTTGCGGGCACCGGCGACGTCGTCGGCGATCAACTGGTCGAGACGGCTTCGCCGCAGCGACACCAGCGCGAACTCCGCGGAGACAAAAAAGCCGTTCGCCAGGATCAGCACGGCGATCGCGGCCAGCCGGAATAAAAGCAGTCCCAGCATCGCCTCTGAGTGTACGCGATGGCCGGGAACTTTTCGGCCCGGCGTTGCGTACCATGGGGCAAGCGCCAGCTTGTTCAGGGCCTGCACCATGGAGGATGACTGCTGTGAAATCGTTTCGCATCTTTGCCCCGCTCGCCTGCACCTGCCTGCTGCTGCCCGGCGTTGCCCTTGCCGCAGATGCTTCCTTTGAGCGCACGCTGAAGGTGAATGGCCCTGTGTTGCTCGGCGTTGACACGGGTTCCGGCAACATCCATGTGTCGGCAGGCCCGGTCAATTCAGTGCACATCGTAGGCCACGTGCATGGCAGCAACGGCTGGTTCGGCGGGGCCTCATCAGACGAGGGCGTCAAGCAGATCGCGGCCAATCCCCCGCTGACGCAAGCCGGAAACATCATCAGCCTTGGTCATAATTTTCATGAAAACAACATCAGCATTGATTACGAGATCACCACACCACGTGGCACCGACCTGCGCGCCGACTCCGGTTCCGGTGACGTGCGTGTAGAGGACAACGGGGGCCCGGTCGAGCTCAAAACCGGCTCCGGCAATGTGCAGGCGACCGGCCTGAGCGACAACGTGTCGCTTGAAAGCGGCTCCGGCAATATCACGGCGACCATGCTTTCTGCCTCCGATGTGAAAGCGCAGACTGGCTCTGGCGATATCACGCTGAGCAATGTCAAGAGTGGCTTGTGGGCCCACACCGGCTCGGGCAGCCTGAAGATCAGCGGCAGACCGCTGGCCGCCTGGCGCCTGGAAACCGGCTCCGGCGACGCTACGCTCGATACCGGCGGCGCACCGTTATCGCTCAACGCGACGACCGGTTCCGGGGATATCCAGTACAGCGGCGGTCAGTTGAAGCAGACCAGTTCCGGCACGAAGCAGCACCTGACCGGTGATGCAAACGGCGGCGGGCCCCAGGTACGCGTCAACACGGGCTCCGGCGACATCCACATCCGGTAGTCCGGCAGGCAGGCCCTTGTAAACTAGGGGGATGGTCCATGTGCTTCGACCTTTCCCTACCGCGCGGCTGCGCCTGCTTGTCTTCGACCTGGACGGAACGCTGATCGACTCGAAAAAAGACCTGGCCGAGGCCGTGAACGCGACCCTGCGGCAGTTTGGCTTGCCGCCGCAAACCCACGAGCGCATCGGCTCCTATATCGGCGACGGCGCGGCTATGCTGATACAGCGTGCGCTTGCGGCTGATGGTGCCGACCCGGCGCTGGCACCGGACGCGCTCGCAGCATTTCTCGACTACTACAATGAGCACCTGCTGGACCATACGCGCCCCTACCCAGGAGTGATGGAGCAGCTGCACTTGCTGCGCGACACACTGCCGAATGCACGCATGGCCGTGCTGACCAACAAGCCCGTACGCGCGTCCGTCAGGATCTGCGAGGGTCTCGGTCTTGCACCGTTTATGTTCGCGGTTTACGGCGGCAACAGCTTTGCCACCAAGAAGCCCGACCCCGAGGGCTTGCTCCAACTCATCTCCGAGGCAGGCGCTAAACCGGACGAGACCGTTATGGTCGGCGACTCCGAAGTCGATATCCTGACCGCGCGCGCCGCTGGTGCCCGGAGCCTCGGCTGCCGCTACGGGCTTTCGCCGCATTCCATCGCCGACATGGAAACGAAACGGCTGGTCGATGTCGTTGTTGACGCCCCGGCGGAGTGGGCCGAGGCTTTCGGCTTGCCTGTCGCGAAGGGGGCCAGCCTTGGACTTTAAACTTGTCAGCGACTACCAGCCACGCGGCGACCAAGGCCGCGCCATCGGCGAGCTGGTCGAAGGTCTCCGCAATGGCGAGCAGCACCAGGTACTGCTCGGCGTCACCGGCTCCGGCAAAACCTTCACCATGGCCAAGGTCATCGAGCAGCTCGACCGGCCCGCGCTGATCCTTGCCCACAACAAGACTCTGGCCGCGCAGCTTTTTCATGAGTTCAAGCAGTTTTTCCCCGAGAACGCCGTCGAGTATTTCGTGTCGTACTACGACTATTACCAGCCCGAAGCCTACATCCCGGCCGGTGACTTGTTTATCGAAAAAGAAGCCACCATCAACGAGGAGCTCGACAAGCTGCGCCTGGCCGCGACCCGCTCCTTGTTTGAGCGCCGCGATACCATCATCATCTCGTCTGTTTCCTGCATTTACGGCCTGGGCTCGCCCGAGGCCTACTATGGCATGCTGCTGTTTCTTGAAAAAGGCCAGCGGATTCGCCGCGAAGACATCACCAAAAAGCTGGTAGAAATCCTGTACGAGCGCACCGACGGCGACTTTCGTCGCGGCACCTTCCGCGTCCGGGGCGATGTGATCGAGGTCTTCCCTACCTACGACGAAAGCGCGTACCGGATCGAGTTGTTCGGCGACGAGGTCGACTCGCTCAGCCAGATTGACCCGCTCTTCGGCACGGTCCTGAAGGTGTATGCGCGCCTGCCGATCTATCCTAAAAGCCACTACGTCGTGCAGCCCGAACGCAAGAAGTCCGCCGTCGAGTCCATCCTGGCGGAGCTTGAGGTTTGGGAAAAAGAGCTCGAAAGCCAGGGCCGCATGGTCGAGGCGCAACGCATTCACCAGCGCACCCGCTTTGACCTTGAAATGATCAAGTCCGTGGGCTTTTGCCACGGGATCGAGAACTATTCACGCCACTTTTCCGGTCGCATGCCGGGCGAGCCGCCGCCGACCTTGTTCGACTATTTCCCCAAGGACTTCC
>CAXTYP010000105.1:0-8402 GCA_964248435.1 uncultured Acidobacteriaceae bacterium
GCGCTTCCGTTGTAGAGAAAGACACCATCCTGGCGTGGAAGTCGCGCGGGTTTTCGCGACCTTTCCTTTTGCGTCTTGTGAGCTGTTTGACTCATTTCCTTCGCAGTTGAAGCTTTTATCGGCAGCCCGGCTGCAAGCATGAGGGGTCGCAGCAAAGTTTCTGCCGGTATACTCGTTCCGATCTCCTTTTTGAGGCTTTCATGACTAGGTTCCGCTTGCAGTCTCTATTTTGTTGCGCTTTTCTCCTGCTCGCGCCCGCTGCTGCGCGAGCAGCCGATAACGGTGCGGCGTTCCGCACGCTGGTCGATCGTTTCTACTCCGCCGCGCTGCCGTACCAGCCGACGCAGGCCACCTCGCTCGGTATTCACGAGTACGACGGGAAGCTGGAGGACTGGAGCGATGCGACACGTGCGACCGAAATTCGCGGGCTGCACTATTTCATGAGCAAGTTTGACGAGATGCCTGCAGCTGGACTGGATCCCTCGACGGAAGCGGACCTCGAGATCATGCGCAACAACCTGCGCTCGCAGCTGTTGTCGCTTGAAACCATCCGGATGTGGCAGAAGAGCCCCGACATGTACGCGAGCGGCATTACCAATGCAGCGTTCGTGTTGATGGAGCGCGACTTTGCTTCGCCCGACGACCGGTTGCGCTCGCTGATCGCGCGTGAGCAAGCCATGCCACGCATGCTGGAGGAAGCCCGCACGAACCTTCAAAATCCACCGCAGATCTACACCGAGATTGCGCTGGAACAGCTGCCTGATGATGTGGCGTTTTTCCAGAACGACGTGCCGGCCGCCTTCGCAAAGGCGACGGATGCAGGTTTGAAGGCCAGCTTCACCAAATCGAACGCAGCCGTGATTGCAGCGCTCGAAAGCTATGGGCAATGGATGAAAACCGACCTTCTGCCGCGCTCGCATGGCGATTTTCGCTTCGGCGCCGATACGTTTGCGAAGAAGTTACAGTACGACGAGATGGTGACCACGTCGTTGCCGCAGCTGCTGCAGATCGCGACCGACGACCTGCACCGGAACCAGGCCGAGTTCGCACGGGTGGCAAAGCTTGTTGATCCTGCAAAGCAACCCAAGGAGGTGCTGGCAGAGCTGGCCGGTATCCATGTCGCTCCCGACCACTTGTTGCAGGATTTTCACGACCACTTCGCGAGCGAGATTGGCTTTATTCGCGAGCGAAAGATCATCACGATTCCATCGGACGTGGAGCCGGTGCTTGAAGAAACGCCACCGTTTGAACGCGCCACCACGCAGGCCAGCATGGACCCGCCGGGCCCATTTGAGATGCACTCCACCACGGCGTATTTCAATGTGACACTGCCTGAAAAAAACTGGACGCCGGAGCACGTTGCGCAGCACATGGCGGCGTTCAACGTAGGCACGGTCGTTAGCACGTCGGTACACGAAGCTTACCCAGGCCACTATGTGCAGTTCCTATGGGTCAACACCGCGGGGCTGAGCAAGGTGCGCAAGATCGTGACGGCAAATACCAATGTGGAGGGCTGGGCCCATTATTGCGAGCAGATGATGCTTGACCAGGGTTATGGGCAGCCAGGGGCGGGGGCGAAAGACGCCCGCGAGGCCAACCTGATCCGGCTGGGGCAGCTGCAGGACGCCCTTTTGCGCGATGCCCGGTTCGTGGTTGCGCTCGGTATGCACACCGGAACGATGACGACGGTGCAGGCTGCTGAATTCTTTGTCAATGAGGGCTACCAGTCGCGTTCCATCGGCGAGATGGAAACCAAGCGCGGCACTTCCGATGCGCTCTATCTTTATTACACGCTCGGCAAGCTCGAGATCCTGAAACTGCGCGCCGACGTGCAGGCAAAACAAGGCCCGGCTTTCTCATCGCAGGCTTTTCACGATGCATTCATGAAGCAGGGCGGCGTGCCGATTCCTATCGTCCGGCGTGCGCTGTTGGGCGACAGCTCCCCCAGCCTGTAGTGTGTTCCAGTCTGTGACAGAAAGGTCGCTTCCGTGCCTCCTCGTCTGTCACAATAGCGGCAACCCTCACCACCATTTGGAGACCGATTCCCCCGATGAAGCACAAGGTACGCAAAGCAGTTTTCCCGGCCGCTGGATTGGGCACGCGTTTTTTGCCGGCTACCAAGGCCATTCCCAAGGAGATGCTGGCACTGGTCGACAAACCCATCATCCAGTACGGCGTGGAAGAAGCGTTGGCCGCCGGGATTGAAGAGATCATCATCGTGACGGCACGCGGCAAAGGCTCCATCGAAGACCACTTCGATACCAGCTTCGAGCTCGAAGCCTCGCTTGAAAAGAAGGGCAAAAAGGAGCTGCTGGCCATCGCCCGCCGGGTTGCGACCATGGCTAAGATTTCCTATGTGCGGCAGAGCGAAGCGCGCGGGCTGGGCCATGCCGTGCTGATGGCAAAGGAGTTGGTCGGCAATGAGCCCTTCGCCGTGCTGCTGCCGGACGACGTTATGGCCGGAACCGTGCCCTGCATCCAGCAGATGGTCGAGGCCTATGACGAGGTCGAAAGCACCCTGCTGGCCACGCAGGTGATCGAAGGCCCGGCGATCTCGGCCTACGGTGTGCTCAACGGCAAGCCGGTCGCGGGGCAGCCAAAGCTGTTTGAGGTCAGCGGCATGGTCGAAAAGCCAAAGCTCGAGGACGCCCCGTCGAAGAACGCGATCATCGGCCGCTATATCCTGACGCCGGCGATCTTCGGAAAGATCGAAAAACTCCAGCCGGGCGCGGGTGGCGAACTGCAGTTGACCGACGCGATCAAGGCCCTGATCGGGGAGGAAAAGGTCTACGGCTATGCGTTTGAGGGCGTGCGGCACGATGCGGGCGATAAGCTGGGCATGCTGCAGGCGATGGTTGACTTCGCGCTGAAACGCGAAGACCTAGGGCCGAAGTTCCGCGATTACTTGAAGGGGCTGTCGCTGTAGCTTGCAGCGCGGTCAATGAGGCAGGCGTCACCCTGCCTCATTTTGCATCGGCTTAAGATCGCGGAAACAAAGGCCCGCTCAGACCGTGGAATAGTCCGCCAAACAACATGGCCATCACCACGCCCACGGCTAGTAATAGCAACCACAGGATGATCAGTGCTGGAATGGTGGCGATGACCCACTTGACCATGAACCGGCACATTGCACCGATTGACATATCAATGTCGGTGATAACAACCGCACGCTGGTCGGCGGTGGTGAGCGTGTAAGGCGGGGTCTGAATCGGTGTCTGGGGCGGCGGCGTCGACATGCGGGATAGTATACGGAGCGGCCCGGCCGATGTGAAGGTATCTCGCATCGCCGGGCCATAGCCGGAAGTTATTGCTTGGGCAGGGTCTTCATATCAATCACAAAGCGGTACTTGACGTCGGACTTGACGACGCGCTCGTAAGCTTCATTGATCTTATCAATCGGGATGATCTCGATATCGGAGACGATGCCGTGTTCGGCGCAGTAATCGAGCATCTCCTGCGTCTCCTTCATGCCGCCGATGCCGGAGCCCGTGAGCGAGCGACGATTGGCCAGCAGGCTGAACGCATGGATCGGGGCAGGTTCATCGGGCACGCCAACCTGACAGAGCACGCCGTTGCGCTTCAGTAGTCCGAGGTAGACATTGAGATCGTGCGGGGCTGAAACCGTATCGAGGATGAAGTCGAAGCTGTTCTTGTGCGCGGCCATCTGCGCCTCGTCTTTTGAGTTCACGACCTCATCCGCGCCCAGGCGTTTGGCGTCCTCTGCTTTGCTCAGCGAGGTCGTGAACTGAACCACGCGCGCGCCAAAGGAATGCGCGAACTTCAGGCCCAGGTGTCCGAGACCGCCGAGACCCACCACCCCGACCTTTTGCCCGGCCTTGACGCCCCAGTGACGCAGCGGCGAGTAAGTCGTAATTCCCGCGCAGAGTAGAGGGGCAACGCCCGCCGGGTCGAGCTTGGGCGAGATGGGGTGCACAAAGCGTTCCTCGGTTACGATGACATTGGAATAGCCACCATAGGTCGGCTTGCCGTCGTATTCCTTGCCGTTATAGGTTTCAACCGCTCCCTTTTCGCAGTACTGTTCATCGTCTGCATTGCAGTTTTCGCACTCGCGGCAGCTGTCGACGATGACGCCGACCGCAGCTGGGTCGCCCACCTTGAAGCGCGTGACCTCGGCGCCGACGGCGCTTACCTTGCCGACGATCTCGTGGCCCGGCACCATGGGGAACTTCGAGTTTTTCCATTCATTGCGGGCCTGGTGAATGTCGGAGTGACACACACCGCAGAACTCGATCTCAACAACCACATCGTGGGGACCGGGATCGCGGCGCTCAAAGGAGAACGGGCTCAGCGGCGTGGTGGCGTTTTGGGCAGCATAGCCTCGGGCTTGAATCATTGTGGATCCTTTTGTTATTTAGTTCCGTGGCTCCCCGGATAAGTCATTGGATGCTTAGGGGCGAAGGCTGGATTCCCGCGGTGCGAACTCGCTCCGCTTGCGGCTGTAGAAGAAGTAGATCAGCAGACCGGACGCGAGCCAGACAAAGAATCGTAGCCAGGTCACGATCGGCAGGCCGGCCATCAACACGATGCAGAAGATGATCGAGAGCACAGGCACAACCGGCCCCCCGGGGCAGCGGAACGACCGTCGGCGGCCGGGGTCTTTCCACCGCAGGATCAACACGCCGGCCGAGACCAGTACAAACGCGAACAAGGTGCCGATATTGGAAAGGTCGGCAAAGGTGCCGATATCGAGCAGGCCCGCGGGCAGTCCGACCACCACGCCGGCCACCCAGGTCGAAAACGAGGGGGTACGAAAGCGGGGGTGAACGCGCGAAAATGCGTCAGGCAGCAGCCGGTCGCGCGACATGGCGAACCATACCCGTGCCTGGCCGATTTGAAAAACGAGAATCGACGAGACCATGCCCAGGATCGCGCCGATCAGCACCGCGAGCCGCACCCAGTGCAACAGAGGGCGGCCGGTCTTGATCGTAAGTTTTCTGAGCGTGTTGACGACCGGAGCGGCGTCATCGATCAGCCTGTCCCAGCGAACCAGCCCGGTCAGCACCACGGCAACGCCGATGTACAGCACAGTGCTCAGGATCAGCGTGGTGATAATGCCTCGCGGCACATCACGTTGAGGGTGTTTGCACTCTTCCGCCGCGGTCGAAACCGAATCGAAACCGATATAGGTGAAGAAGATGATGGAGCCGCCGGTCAACACTCCCGACCAGCCGTTCGGCACAAAAGGGTGGTAGTTGCCGGGGTGAATAAAGCTGGCGCCCGCGATGACAAACACCAAAATGGCAGCGACCTTGAGTATGACCAGCACGTTGTTGGTTGCCGCCGACTCACGGATGCCGCGCACCAGGATCACCGTGATGAGCATGACGATCAGAAACGCCGGGACATTGAAGCCAAAGTGCCAGCCGGGGCCGTAAAGCGTGTGTCCGGCCAGGTCCGCAAGGCCGCTCGGCAGGTACGCGGGCGAAATCCATCGGAGCGAGGGATGGATGCCGAGCCAGTCGAGCAGGTCCACCGCATGCGCGGCAAAGCCGACGGACACGGCCATGTTTGAGAACGCGTACTCAAGGATCAGGTCCCAGCCGATGATCCAGGCGACCAGCTCGCCCATGGTGGCGTAGGTGTAGGTGTAGGCCGAGCCCGTAATGGGGATCATGCTGGCCAGTTCGGCATAGCAAAGCCCGGTAAAGCCGCAGACGATGGCAACCAGCAGGAGCGAGATGGCGATAGCCGGCCCAGCGCCGGGGCGGCCCAGCAACGCCGTGTGGTGGACCAGGTAGTCGGCGACCGGCGTGTTGAGGATGGAGGTCGTGTCGAACTTTTCGCCCGCGATCGCCGTGCCGATGACCGTGAAAATGCCGGAACCGATAACGGCCCCGATGCCAAGCGCGGTGAGTGAGCCCAGGCCGAGGGTTTTACGGAGCGCGTGCTCCGGCTGCTCGGACTGCTCGATCAGCTTGTCGATGGATTTGCGGGCGAACAGTTGGTTCGGCAGCGACGTGGGCTCCGGGGCGGAAATGGCGAGGGAGGTGGAGGGGGAAGAAAAGGCCCTGCCGAGACCAGCGCGCGCCGGCGCTGACCGGCAGCAGGGCGATGCGGGTCTAGCGCTTGCCGGTGCCGCGGGTCAGCTTCTTGGGCTTCTTTTTGCCGGAACCGCGCGGCTCGGTGCGCTTGGCCTTGGGGGCAGCCTTTTTGCGAGCAGCGCGCTTGAGAGTTTTGCGCTCTTCAGTGGATTCGATCTTGGTGGTGTTTGCCATGGTTGGGGTCTCTTTCTTCAATCACGATGGTGCGACTGCGAACTCGTAACCCTAGTTTTACTACAATTCCTTCAGCCCTTAAGATTCTTCCTGCTGGCCAAACCTTGCATGTCGAGACCAGAATGTCTTTGCGCTGAGAATGGTAGCCTTTGGCTACCATGGAATCGACAACACCTCAGACGACGCCCTCTGACCAGTTTGACAAGGCTTTGGAATTTGCAAACAAGTTGGCAGACAGGGAGATCGCGAGTACGAATCGCCAGTACGACCGATTTATGAAGATGGTCGGAGGTTGCATTGCCTTCATTCTTGTCATGGTTGGCTTTATCGGCTGGCGCACATGGAATGATGTTCGTTCGATCGCTGATGAGGCAGTGGCGCGAGAGGTTAAGAGGCAGCTAGTTCCCGACAATGTTAAGAAAGTCGTTGACGATGTAATTGCCAAGCAAGCACAAACAGATTTGCAGAATTCTTTAAGTAAGCAGGTCAACGACCTTGTAAGTAAGAAGGTCGCCAGTTCGGTTGCGAGAGAGGTGGCTCGCCAGCAGCCGCAAATTCTTGGCTCCGTAAATGCGAGAGTTGCAGTCGCGTTGAATCAGCTGCAGCCTCAAATCGACAAGCTGGTAGACACACAAACTAAGCTTTTAGTGGTTGGCAGGGTATCAAAGCTAAGGTTGTCGCCAGATCAGAAGGACCTGCTAGTTTCCCACCTTCTGCGAATGGGGCCCAGGTTTGCGATACTCATCCGCCCGTCTGATACGGAAGCTGCGCGGTTGTATGCAAACGATCTAGGCGAGGCGTTCCTGAAAGCAGGCTGGGAATCGTACGACCTCCATCAATCAAATCACCATTCAAGCGGCAACGGTGTTTTCGTGGGCAGCCTTGCAGCCGGGGCTTTCTCCCAGAAATCATCTTCGGACGTAAGCCAATTGCAGGACGCCCTAAACTCGGCAGGTCTTGCCACACAAATCACCGATGAAAAAGGCTCGTTACCTATGAGGCTTGCTAATCGACCTTGCCTGATCCTAAATATCTGGCAAACAGATGACAGCCCAAACGCCGCACAACCGAAATAGAGAGGGTTTAAAGGGCTGCTTAGCCACATGGCTGAGCCTCTAAACCCGCTCCAGCTTCGCGAACTTCTCCACCAGCTTTTTCACCCCGTGCTGCGCAAAGGTCACGGTCAGCTTCGCGTCCTCGCCGTCGCCTTCGCGGCGCACCACCTGGCCTTCGCCGTATTTCGGGTGGCGCACGCGCTGGCCCGAGCGGAAGCCGGTGGCGCCCGTGGCGGCATCGACTTCGAGCTTCGGTCGCGGTCCCGTCCCGCGACCGCCGAAGAACTGGGCGATGTTGTCGAGCGAGTCCGGGGCGGCGGCTTTCCCCGCGCCCAATCGCGTACTTCCGGTGGCAGCTCCATTGTGTGACGGGGTTGCCGCGCCCGGTCGAGCAGCCCCGCCCTGTGCCGGGCGATAACTCTGGTCTTCGTCTTCGTAGGAGTAGTGGCGCTCGCCGTCGGCAGCCCCGGCACCCTTGCGGGCACCTCCGCCGTAGCGCGAGCCGCCCGCGTAGCCTCCGCCGTAACCTGATGGAGACCCGTAACTGCCCCAGCCGCTTACGCTCCGTTGCGCCGCGGCTCCGCCGGCGACGTCCTCCATCAGGTGCGCGGGCACCTCTTCGAGAAAACGTGAAGGAATGCTCGCTTCCGGCATGTCGTTGCCGTAGCGCCGGCGGTAGCGCGCGCGTGTCAGCACCAGCGCATCCATGGCGCGGGTCATGCCGACATAGCACAGCCGGCGCTCCTCTTCCATCTGCGCTGGGTCGTTCAGCGTGCGCGAGTGCGGAAACAGGTTTTCTTCCATGCCCGATAGCAGCACTACCGGGAACTCCAATCCCTTGGCCGCGTGCAGCGTCATCAGCGTGACGCGCGCGTCCGGGTTGATCTTGTCGGTATCGGAAACCAGCGCGGCGTGGTCGAGAAAGTCAGCCAGCGACTCGCCGCGCTCTTGTGCATCCTGCGCGGCGTTAGCCAGTTCCTTCAGGTTTTCGATGCGGGAGAACGACTCCGGCGTCCCTTCTTCTTCGAGCGCGCGAATGTAGCCGGAACGGTCGTTTAAAAAGCGAATCAGCTCCGGCAAAGTCGCCGGGTCTCCGGGCTTGCGAAAGGCG
>CAXTYP010000106.1:0-8393 GCA_964248435.1 uncultured Acidobacteriaceae bacterium
GAGCTCAAGGCCGAAGCCGCGGCGCGCCCACCGGACTTCGATGAATCCGTGCGCTCCTTTGCCCGCCGCCACTTTGGAGAGGAAGCCACAGAAACCATCGCCGGCCCGCTGCTCGCCGGCGTCTTCGGCGGCAATATCGACACCCTGAGCGCCGGGGCCGTGCTTGCCCCGTTTGTTCGGTTGGAACGGGAACACGGCAGCCTGATAGCCCCCACCATGGCCCGTGTGGAGGCTGAGCGCGCTGCCGGCCGCGAGCCGGAGCCCGTGTTCACGACCCTGCGATCGGGTCTGCAATCCCTCCTCGACCGCCTCATTGCCGCGCTGCCTCCGGGCACCGTTCGCCTTCAAACAACGGTCGCCGCCCTTGCGTTTGACGGCGCAGCCTGGACCGTGACAGCAGACAACGGCGACGGTCCGCAATCCTTTGAGGCCGTCGTACTGGCCACCCCCGCCCACGTGACCCGCTCCCTGCTCGCGCCGCTCGACCCTGGAGCGGCCGCCCTGCTGACCATGGACGCGACCTCGGCCATCGTGGTCGCGCTGTGCTTCTCCGAAAACGATTCCACCATCATCGAAGTTCCGCGCGGCTTCGGGTTCCTGGCACCGCCCGTGCCAGCGCGTGAGGCGGAGCCGGAGCTCCTGGCCGTGCCAGCGCGAGAGCCGGAGCTCCTGGCCGGAACTTTCATGCACCAGAAGTTCCCGCATCGAGCCCCGGAGGGTTCCGTATTTCTGCGCGGGTTTTTTGGTGAAAACGCCACGGCTCGAATGCAGCACTGGCCCGACGATCGCATTGCGGAAGCGGCGCGAGCCGGCTTTGCACGTTTTCTAGGGCCCTTGCCCGCCCCCCTGCATAGTGTTGTGCGCCGCTGGCCGCGCTCGCTGCCGCAGTACAGGGTCGGGCACCCGGCCCGCATGCGGTCTCTCGCCCAGCGGCTCGCGCTGCTGCCCGGCCTCGCGCTCACCGGCAACAGCTACGAGGGCGTCGGCCTGCCCGCGCTGATTGGCCACGCCCGCGCCGCAGTCCGCGCTCTTCTTCGCGATCGGTAGCGAAGCGCAAATACGGGAGCGGCGGGCTCGATCCGCGGCAAGCAGACCGCTTAGATGCCGCCGCTCCCGTCCCGCTCAGCGCTATATAAATCAGTCGCAAACGGGCTTTTCCTGCTGTGCAAACAACATCGCTCGGCCCGGGGTACTCTTCTCGCCGCAGCCCCTTCGCATCTGTTTAGATGAAGGGGAAGCGCGGGCTCCCCAGTCAGCGGCAACAAAGATCAAGGGATGGTGGCATGAGGAAGGTCGCAATTGTAGGAGCCGGGCCCGGCGGCCTGGCGGCAGCTATTCTGCTCGCGTGCTCCGGAGTTGACGTCACGATCGTTGAAAAGCGTTCGCAGGTCGGCGGCCGCACCTCGACTGTCGAGAAGGACGGATTTCGCTTCGATGTGGGCCCCACCTTTTTCCTTTATCCGCGCGTGCTGCGCGAGATCTTTCTTGCCGCCGGCTTTGACCTTGAGGCCGAAATTCCCATGGCCCGGCTCGACCCGCAGTACCGTCTCGTGTATGGCTCGGGCGGCGAACTACTCGCCACACCCAACGTCGAAAGAATGCAGGCCGAGATCGCGAAGCTTTGCCCCCAGGACGCGGACGGCTTTCTTCGCTTCCTTTCCGACAACCGCACCAAGCTCGAAAAGTTTGTCCCCTTTCTTGAGTCGCCGTTTGAGTCCTGGCGCGACCTCGTGCACCCTGACATGCTGCGCCTCCTGCCGCTGCTGCGCCCCTGGCGCTCGCTTGATGCCGACCTCCGCTCCTATTTCGATGACGAGCGCATCCGGCTCGGCTTCTCGTTCCAGTCCAAGTACCTGGGCATGAGCCCGTTTTCTTGCCCGTCGTTGTTTTCCATTCTTTCATTCCTTGAGTACGAGCACGGTGTCTTTCATCCCATCGGCGGCTGCGGCTCTGTGACCGAGGCCATGGCCCGCGTGGCCCGCTCGCTCGGCGTCCGCATCCTGCTTGACGAGCCGGTGGAAGAAATCCTTTTTGAAGGCCGCAAGGCCGTGGGCCTCCGCACCGCGCAACGCAGGCTCGCCGCCGACTCGATCGTTGTGAACGCCGACTTCGCCGATGCCATGCGCCGCATGGTGCCCGACAAGCTGCGCCGCAAATGGACCGACAAGCGCATCGCCAAAAAGCGTTTTTCCTGTTCCACCTTCATGATGTATCTCGGCATTGAAGGCCAGTACGACGATGTCTCGCACCACACCATTTATCTCGCCAAGGACTACCGCCAGAACCTGCGCGATATCGAGGACGATCACAAGCTTTCCGACGATCCCTCGTTCTACGTGCAAAATGCCTGCGTCACCGATCCGTCGCTCGCGCCCCACGGCATGAGCACCCTCTACATGCTGCTGCCCGTCACGCACGAGACCCGCGGTGTCGACTGGCAACAGGAAGGCCCGCGCTTCCGCAAGCTGGCGCTTGAGCAGATGGAAAAGATCGGCATCACGGATGTTGAACGTCGCATCCGCACCGAAAAGATTCTGACTCCCGAAAGCTGGCGCGACGAGTTTGGGTTGTATCGCGGCGCGACCTTTGCCATGGCACACGGCCTGCGGCAGATGCTCCACATGCGCCCGCACAACCGCTTTGAAGACCTTGACGGCGTGTACCTGGTCGGCGGCGGCACCCACCCTGGCAGCGGACTTCCCGTTATTTTTGAGTCGGCCCGCATCACCTCGCGGCTGCTGCTCGAAGATATGCACATGGAACCCATGTGGAACACCGACCCTGTGATGCCCGGCACCCCGCCACCCGACTCTGTTTTCCAGGCGGTCAGCTAGGTCCATGGCTACCCTGCCGCATCTGCCGCCGGCGCTTGCGACCCCCATCTCCGAGCGGTCGATTGATGCGGCGCGTGCTGCCGGCCGCGCCTGGGCGCAAACCCCTGTACGCACGCGCCTGCGCGTCCTGCGTCGTTTCCGAGCCGAGCTCGCCGCCGGTGCACGCGAGCTCGCCTCCACCGTGCCCAACCGTTACCCCGGCAGCCTCCATCGCACCGAGGCCGACACCCTGGTCGCCGAAGTACTGCCGCTGGCCGAGGCTTGCCGCTTTCTTGAGCGTGAAGCGGAGTGGACGCTGCGCGCCCGCCGTGAAAGCACCCGCTCGCGGCCTTTCTGGCTGCGCTCGGTCGAGGTTGAAATCGAGCGCGCCCCGCTTGGACTGATCCTCATCATCGCGCCCGGCAATTACCCTCTGTTTCTGCCCGGCGCTCAGGTCCTGCAGGCGCTGGCCGCCGGCAACGCCGTGCTTTGGAAGCCAGCGCCATCGGGCGTTTCCTGCGCCCACGCCGTGCGCGTCATGCTGATTGCCAGCGGGCTGCCTCCGGCCTTGCTCACCATCCTTGACGCCGTGCCTGCCGCCGCCTCGGCCGCCATTGAGGCCGGCGTAGACAAGGTCTTTCTCACGGGTTCTGCCGCGACCGGTGAGGCCGTGCTCCACACGCTTGCCGCCTCCGCTACGCCCTCCGTCATGGAGCTTTCGGGCTGCGACGCCGTGTTTATCCTTCCCGGAGCGAACCTCGCGCGCGCGGTAGAGGCGCTGTGCTTCGGCCTGCGGCTCAATGGTTCCGCCACCTGCATGGCCCCGCGCCGTGTTTTCGTGGCCGACGAATTGCGCGAGCAGTTTGCTCCCTTGCTGGCTGCCGCGCTCGCCGGCCTGGGCCCCGTGCCGCTCACCCCCGCCACGCGCGAGCGCCTGCGCGACCTGCTCGCCGACGCCACTTTTCACGGTGCCCAAACCCTGCTCAACGGTCTCGACGACGGACTTTCCGCGAACGATGGAGCCGTCTACAGCAGCCTCCTCGCGGGGGTCACCCCCGAGATGCGCATCGCGCAGGCCGACCTGTTCGCGCCGGTCCTGTCACTGCTATCCTTCCGCACCCTTGGCGAAGCCGCCGCGATGCACAGCCGCTGCCCTTACGCGCTCACCGCGGCCATCTTCGGGCCTGAAACGCCCGCGCGGCAACTCGCCCGGGACCTCACCGCCGGCACCGTTCTCCTCAACGACCTCATCGTATCCACCGTGGACCCGCGCATCCCGTTCAGCGGTCGCAAGCGCTCCGGCTTTGGTGCCACGCGCGGCCGCGACGGGCTGCTGGAGATGACCGCGCCTCGTGCCATGGTACGCAGTCGCAGCCGAGGCACTGTCCCCTATCAGCCCACCACCGAGGCGCACGCCTCCCTGTTCGCGGGTTTTGTGCAGGCCCTGCACGGGGGTGGCTGGCGCTCGCGACTCAACGGCCTGCGCACGCTCGCCGCGGCGCTGCCCGGGCTTAAAAAAAACCAGTAACCAGAGGAGAAGCAACATGCGTATCGCAGTCATCGGTTCCGGTCTCGGCGGTTTATCCGCCGCCTGCACACTTGCCGCGCGCGGGTACCAGGTCTCCGTGTTTGAGAAAAACCCCTGGCTCGGCGGCAAGGCGGCCGTGCTTCAGGAGCAGGGCTTTCGCTTCGACATGGGCCCCACCATCCTGATCCAGCCGTCCGTGCTGCGGCGCGTCTTCTGCGAGGCCGGCCGCAATCTCGATGACTATGTCAAGATGGTTCGGCTCGACCCGCAGTGGCGCTGCTTTTTCGACAACGGCTCCGTGCTCGACCTCAAGCACGACATCGGCGAAATGGCCACCACGCTCAACGCACGCAAGCCCGGCATGGGCGACAAGTATGTGCAGTTCATGCGCTACTCCGAGGATCTCCACGGCATCTCCGACCGCTTCTTCTTTTGGAAATCCGTCGGCTCTATCCGCGACACCTTTGACATCAACGGTGCCTTTGATAAGAACGTTCTGCGCGACCTGATGCAGATGCGCCTGGGCTCCACCGTCGCCGCAACCATTCGCAAATACATCGACGACCCGGATGTCGCGCAGATGCTCGACCACTACGTGCAGTATGTCGGCTCCTCGCCGGACGCGTCCCCCGCCATTCTGTGCTCCATCGGCAACATGCAGGCCGAGGAAGGGATCTGGTACCCGATGGGCGGCACCCGCGCCGTGCCGGAAGCGCTGGTCAAACTGGGCCGCGAGCTCGGCGTCGAATACCACACCTCCACTGAAGTGGAGCGCCTGCTGACCGAAAAGCAGGGCAAGCGCGACAGGATTACGGGCCTCATCACGACCGGCGGCGAGCGCTTCCTGTTCGACGCCGTTGTGTCCAACGAGGACGCCGTGCGCACTTATCGCGAGCTGGTCGGCGGCACCCCGGCTACTCGCAAATACGCGAGCGAAAGCAACTACGAGCCCGCCTGCTCCGGCGTTGTGCTCTATCTCGGTCTCAACAAACGCTACGACCACATCGCGCACCACGACTTCGTGTTTTCGCGCGATCCGCATGAAGAGTTCCACCACATCTACGACCTGGGCGAGCCCGCGCCCGACCCCACCTGCTACATCGCTTCCACCTCCGGCACCGAGCCCGCGACCGCACCCGCGGGCGGCGATGCCTTTTATGTGCTCGTGCACACGCCCTACCTGCGCCCCAACCACGACTGGTCGCAGATGTTTCCGCGCTACCGCCAGGTCATCCTCGACAAGCTCAAGCGCACCGCCGGGCTCACCGATATCGAGGACCGCATCGTCTACGAGCACCACCTCACCCCGCTCGATATCCACAATCGCTACAAGGTGCTGAACGGCGCCATCTACGGCCTGTCGAGCCACGGCCGCTTCCACGGCGCGTTTAAGCCGTCCAACACCTCCAGCGAGGTCGATGGCCTGTTTCTCGCCGGCGGCGCGGCCCACCCCGGGCCCGGCATGCCCATGGTCCTGATGTCCGGCTGGATCGCCGCCGACGCTGTTGATCAGCAGTTTCGCGGCACGGCGTCCGCGCTCAACTCGCGCATGGAAGCGGAAACGCTCTTGGCGCAAAGCCGCGCATGATGGAAGCGCGAGAGGTCGAACGGCAAGCCCGTGCGAAGGGCGGCTCCCCTGACCGGCCTTCGCGCGCGCTTTTGCGCTTTTTCGACCTCTACCTGTGGCTTTTTGTCCGGCGTCATTTCCATGCGCTCCGCCTGGCCGGCGCCCATCACTGGCCTTCAGCCACGCGGCCGCTGATTGTCTGCCTCAATCACCCGTCCTGGTGGGACCCGCTTACCTCCATCCTGCTCAGCCGCTATCTCCAGCGCCCGGCCGACCACTACGCTCCCATGGACGCGCTCGCGTTTTCCCGCTACGGCGTCATGCGCAAGCTGGGCCTGTTTCCGGTGGAGCAGGGCACGGCACGCGGCGCGGTGCAGTTTTTACGAGCCGCCGCCCACCTGTTTGCCGACCCCAATGCCGTGCTGTGGATCACCCCGCAGGGCGGCTTTACCGACGTGCGCACCCGCCCGGTGGTCTTCCGGGCCGGGCTCGACGCCCTGCTGCGCCGCACCCCTGAAGCTACCGTGTTGCCGCTTGCGCTCGAGTACACCTTTTGGGACGAGCGCCTGCCCGAAGCCCTAGCCATGCTCGGCGACCCGCTTGTTTTCCACCACGGCCACCTCGCGGGCGCACGCCCAAACCGCACCCCGGATCGCACCCCAGGCGAGCACGTCGCCGCCGCGCTTGAACAAACACAAAATTCGCTCGCCGCACTCGGTGCCGCCCGCGATCCCGCCCCGTTTACATCCGTGCTCGCCGGCGCCTCCGGCATCAGCGGCATCTACGGCGGCTGGCAACGCTTCCATGCCTGGACCCGCGGCCAGCGCTTTGCATCGAAGCATAGCAGCCTCCATGCCGGTGTTCCCCTTGGTGTTCCGTCCCCCTCCGACCACCGCGATGCGTAAACTCCCTTTCCGCCGGCCAATAAGCGCGTGTATTTCCGTGCGGGTTATCCCGTGCGCCTGATCTCCATCCCGCGCCTGCTCGCGCTGGCCTGCTCCGTGGCGTCGCTCGGCCTGTTTGTCGCCAACCTGCGTGCCTACAAACCGCCACGCCAGCCCCGCTCCACCCCGCGCCACACGCCGCAGGTTTCCGTACTGATTCCCGCGCGCAACGAAGAGGCGAGTATCCTCGCCGCCGCCGAGAGCGTCCTTGCCTCCACCGGCGTCGAGCTCGAACTGCTGATCCTCGACGACAGCTCTTCCGACCGCACGGCCGAGCTCGTTGCCGCGCTTGCCGCGCGAGACCCCCGCGTGCAGCTCGGCTCCGCCCCGCCCCTGCCGTCCGGCTGGAACGGCAAGCAGCATGCCTGTTCGGAGTTGGCCCGCCGCGCCCGTTTCGATCTTTTGTGCTTCCTCGACGCTGACGTGCGCCTCGCTCCCGCTGCCCTGGCCTCCCTCTGCGCCGAGATCGAAGCCCGCGACGTCGACCTTCTCAGCGGCTTCCCCCATGAAGAAACCTTCAGCTTTCTTGAAAAGCTGCTCATTCCGCTGATCCATTTCGTCCTGTTCTGCTACCTGCCGCTGCCTTTGTCTGACAAGGAGCCGCGCAATCCCGCGCTCGCCGCTGGCTGCGGCCAGCTCATGCTCGTTCGCCGGCCCGCGTACGAAAGCAGCGGGGGACACAGCAGTATCCGCACCACCATGCACGACGGCCTGCTGCTGCCGCGACTGTTTCGGCAGCACGGCTCCGCAACCGCCCTTTGCGACCTGACCGGCCTGGCCAGCTGCCGCATGTACTCGAACGCGGGCGACGTTTGGCGCGGCCTGAGCAAGAACGCGACCGAAGGCATGGCCGCCCCGCGCCGCATCCTGCCGTTCTCAGCCCTGCTTTTCCTGGGTCATGTTGCGCCGTCGATCCTGCTCGTTTCCGCCATTCGCCGGCGCGCCAATCCGATCGTGCCGGCCATTGCCATGGCCGCCGGGTACGCCATCAGACTGACTGCAGCCATTCGCTTCCGGCAAAGTTTTCTGAGCGCGCTGCTCCACCCGGTCTCGGTCGCCACCCTGCTCGCCCTGCAATGGTCGGCGCTGTTCCGCAAACTCACGGGCCGCCCCGCGGTCTGGAAACAGAGGATTTATGACGTGGGCTAATCGATCCTTTCGCTCGCTCGTTTCAGCTCTTTTTCTGCTGGCGCTGCCCGTCATCGCGGCCGAGCAGGACCTTCACGCCCCCTCGGCCTTTCGCGACCAGTTGGCCGCCGCGCGCGCCTCCTACTACGCCGGGCTGGAAGGCGATCGCTCTGCCGACGCCGAAGCCCGCCAGCGCTTTGAAACCCTGACGCGCGAGCATCCCCACGACCCCACGGTCGCCGCCTACGCGGGCAGCCTGCAGCTGCTGGAAGCCGGGCGTACCTGGGCCTTATGGCGCAAACACTCGCTCAGCACCGAAGGGCTCGAAGAGATGGACGCCGCCGTGCAGATGGACCCGTCCGACCTCGAAGCCCGCTTTGTGCGCGCGCTCACCACCTGGCACCTGCCCTTCT
>CAXTYP010000107.1:0-8383 GCA_964248435.1 uncultured Acidobacteriaceae bacterium
AACGGCTCCTGGCGGTCGGGGGCAACCGGGTGTTGCGCGACTGCGACCCCACGGCCCACGCGGAGATTGTCGCGATGCGGCTGGGCGGGGCATTGCTGGGCAACTACCGGCTGCCGGGCTGCACCCTTTTCTGCACGCTGGAGCCGTGCGCGATGTGCGCCGGGGCCATGATCCACGCGCGACTGGAGCGGCTGGTCCTTGGCGCGCTCGACCCCAAGGCCGGGGCCGCAGGCTCGGTGCTTTCCGTGCTGAACCACGCGCAGCTGAACCACCGGACGGTCGTGGACGGCGGGGTGTTGGCGGACGAGTGCGGGGCACTGCTGCGCGCATTTTTTCTTGAGCGCAGGCTGCGACCGTAGCGGAACTCCCCTTCCGTTTAGAATCTCAAACTATGGACCTGCTTCTTTACTCCGCCGGCTGGTGCCGCGACTGCCGCGAAGCCAAACGCTTTCTTGACAAACACAAGATCGCCTATAAGGAAATCGATATCGAGCGCACACCCGGTGCCGCCGACGAGGTGGTGCGCCGCGTCGGTAAGCGCGCTATTCCCCAATTCGTGATCGACGGCGAATGGGTGCAACCCTACCGGCCGGGCGAGGGTTTTCTGCATGAGGAGATGAGCGCGCGCTTCGGTGTGCCCGAGTAACCGGCGCACGCGCGCTCGATTCCACTCCCGCAAGCAACTCGTTAGGGCAACTCGTTCGGATGGATAACAACGCCCTCGCCGGCCTCGGCTAGTTCGTTGCCTTCGTCGGCCAGGATAGCCCGGGCGTCGGCTTCGTCTCGGGCCGCTACCTGCATGTGCAGAGGCCCTAGACCCGGCTCCAGAATGCGCGCGTTTTCACCCGACAGGAATACCTCAATACCGGCCGATTGCAACCGGCCTCGCGCCATTTCGGCCTCTAAAGGCTCCGTAAACTCCGCAACTGTGACAACTTCTTCCATAGCCGCTCCTCCCAGGAACACACCCGGCTTGGATGCGAACTGGGGGCGGGTGGAGACCGGGCGACCGGTCGCTACAATAAAGTCGAGCGGCTTTCGGCTCGAAAGGAACACCGCATTGGTGCGACGCTACACCCGCACGGCCATGGGCCGGATCTGGACCGACGAGAACAAATATCGTTGCTGGCTCGAAGTGGAAACAGCGGCAAGCGAGGCCTTGGCCGAGGCCGGCGTCGTGCCGGCACAAGCCGCCAAGGCTATCCGCGAGCGCGGCGCCTTTGATCTGGCTCGTATCGAGGCGATCGAGGCCGAGGTGAAGCACGATGTCATCGCGTTTACCACGGCAGTGGCCGAAAAAATCGGGCCCGAGTCGCGGTGGCTCCACTACGGGCTGACTTCAAACGACGTTGTCGACACGGCGCAGTCGCTCCAGGTCATGGCTGCTTCGGCCATCCTTCGTGAAGACCTCCTCGCGCTCGCGGCCGTTCTGCGCAAGCGCGCCCTGGAGTTCCAGCACACACCGGTGATCGGGCGCACCCACGGCGTGCACGCGGAGCCCACGACCTTTGGCCTGAAACTGCTGAACTGGTACGCGGAAACGCAGCGCAACCTCGTGCGTTTCGACGCGGCGGCAGAAGGGATGCGCGTCGGCAAACTGTCGGGCGCGGTCGGCACCTTTGGCCACCTCAAGCCGGAGCACGAAGAGCGCATCTGCGCGAAGCTGGGCCTTGCCCACGCACCCATCGCCACGCAGGTCTTGCAGCGTGACCGGCACGCCCACTACATCTCAACGCTGGCAATTATCGCAAGCACTCTGGACAAGATTGCGACCGAGGTGCGCCACCTGCAGCGCAGCGAGGTCCGAGAGGCAGAGGAGTTTTTTTCGGAAAAGCAAAAGGGCTCGTCCGCGATGCCGCACAAGCGCAACCCGATCGCGTCGGAGCAAATCTCCGGCCTGGCCCGCGTGGTGCGCGCCAACGCGCAGGCCGCTTATGAAAACATCGCGCTTTGGCACGAACGCGACATTTCGCACTCATCGGTTGAGCGCGTCATCCTGCCTGACTCGACCATCCTGGCGGACTACCTGCTTGCAAAAACAACCGCGCTGATCGAGAACCTGCTGGTGTACCCCGAGCGGATGCAACGCAACCTCGCGAGCACGGGCGGGCTGATCTTTTCAGGCCAGCTGCTGCTGGACCTGGCCGAATCCGGCATGTCGCGCGAAGACGCATACCGGCTGGTGCAGGGCCATGCCATGCGCGCCTGGAAAGAAGACCTGGTCTTTCGTGACCTGGTGCGGAGCGATCGCGAGATCACAGAACGTTTGTCGCCGGCGCAGTTGGAAACGACCTTTGACCTCCAACGGCAACTGGGCAACGTCGACGCGATCTTTGCGCGCGTGCTCGGGGAAGGAGCTTCTTCGTGAACATCACGGTCGGTGTCACCGGTGCTAGCGGTTCGGTCTTCGCGCAACAACTGTTGCTGGCGCTTGAAAACGATGATCGCGTCGAAAGGGTTCACCTGGTTCCGAGCGAAAGCTCCCTGCGGGTGTTTGCAGAAGAGCTCGGTCTGAGCGGCCGGCGCGAACTGGTGGAAAAGTTGCTGGGTATGCCGTCGCGCAAGATTGAGCAGCTGGCGGAAAGCGACATCGGCGCAAATATCGCGAGCGGCAGTTTTCCTTCTTCCGGCATGATCGTGTTGCCGTGCAGCATGGGTACGCTCGCCAGCATTGCCAATGGGATGGCACAAAACCTGATCGGCCGCGCAGCCGATGTGTGCTTGAAAGAGCAAAGAACGCTGATCCTGTGTGTGCGCGAAACGCCGTTCAACAAGATCCATCTGCGCAACATGACCTTGGCGGCCGATGCCGGCGCGGTGATTTTTCCCGTGATGCCCGCCTTTTACAATCGCCCCATTGACTCGGCCGAGATGGCCAGGCAGTTCGCGTTTCGCGTGCTGGCTCACTTTGGGCTGCCGCAAAGCGGCATGTACCGGTGGAAGGCTGAGTAGATAGGTGCGGCACAAGGTTTGCGCCATGCTGCTGCTGCTTGCCGGCTGCTCGCACTCCCGACTGCGTCATGCTCCGCCCATGCGGCTTTCAAGCCTTTTTCGCCCCCTGCCGGCCGCCGATCCGCTCCATGGCAACATGGTTCCCTTGCACGACCCCAGTCTGATCCGTGCCGAAGACGGCAGCTACCGGGTGTACGGCACGGACATTCCTTTTCTCCAAAGCCCCCACTTTCTGGAACAGCGGTGTTCGCGCGACCTCCTCGAATGGCACGGCTGCGGCTATGTTTTTCCATCCCTGCCGGGCTGGGTGCGCTCCGGCTTTCCGGAGGTCGAGGGCCTGTGGGCGCCGGACATCTCGCTTTTCAACGGCGAATACCACCTGTACTACGCCGCTTCCACCCTGGGCTCGCAGCACTCGGGCATCGGGCTCGCCACCAACGCGACACTTGACGAGCGCCGCCCCGACTACCGTTGGGTGGACCATGGCCTCGTCATCACTTCAAAAAAAGGCGACGACTTCAACGCCATCGACCCGAATATAACGATCGAGCCGGTGGCCGGTGGCAGATCACGTGTTTGGCTCAACTACGGTTCGTACTGGCACGGTATCTTCCAGCTGGAGCTAGACCCGCGGACCGGCAAACTGCTGCCCGACGGCAAGCGGTACCACCTGGCCGAGCAGCCGACCGACCGCAATGGGTCCGTTGAAGGCTCCTCGCTGGTCAAGCACAACGGTTGGTACTACCTGTTCGCGTCGGCAGGTTACTGCTGCCTGATACCGATTGAGCGCGACACCTACCAGCAGGTGGTGGGACGCTCGCGAAGTGTGCACGGGCCATTTGTGGATGAACACGGTCAACCCTTGTTGCGCGGCGGCGGAACGGTGCTGCTCACGAGCGACGATCGCTGGCTCGCGCCGGGCGGCGGCGCTGTGTGGCAGGATGCGGAGGGCAAGCAAAGCCTGATTGCGTTTCACGCCCTGCACCAGTCTCAAAACGGCGCGTTGGATTTGTGGGTCGAGCGGATTCGCTGGGCGGGAGACTGGCCCGTGCTTGAACCCCTGCCATAGCGGGAACGCGTGTCGCAAAGCGCACGCTAAAGGCTTCGGCAGCGTCCCCGGTATCCGGACGTTGCAAGACGCCCTGCACCCCGTGGCCGGCGGACGCGGCTACTGGGGCTGGGACTGGGACTGGGACTGGCCGGCAGCCTGGTGCATCCGCTGCAGTTCTTCAAACATCTGCTGCGGCGTTTTGATTTGCGGCGGGGTCGAGGTCGTCCCTGGAGGCGCAGTGCTGCCCGGCGGTGCAGTTTGCGGTCCCCGGGGCGGGGCGGCGAAGAAGGCTGGTTGCGGCGGCGGGGCGTTGTTTTCCTCGGCCTCGTCCCCTTCATCCGCCGCCTGTGTGCGGCTGTTGGCAGCCGTCGCGACGCCGGCGGGCGGGTCTGTGCTCCGTACGCTTAAGACCACCTCGCGCGGCGATCCATCCGGCTTTCGACCGGCGATCAGCACGTTGTACCCCGAATCGTCGAGCAGCGCGGAAAGTACCTCCTGCGGCGTTCCCGGGCCGTACACGCCGAAGATGCGTTCATCCTTTGTGAGCCCCTGCACCTGCACGCCGGTCAGGCGGCCAAGCTGATCAAGAATGGCGCGGAGGCTACTGTTGGCTGCATGGATCGTAAGCCGGTCTGCGCTGAAGTCGACGATGGCCGGTGCGGGTGCCTGGTCCAGCATGGAAGCGGCTGCGGGTGTTTGTGCAAAGGATCCGGGTGAGCTTATCCCGGCCAGAAGAAACACCACGGCGATCGCGCCGGGCAAAGCCAGGTGCGCCGCCTGGGCCGCTTGCCTCACCTGCTTACCATCGCTCTTCCGGCCTGGGCTCGAGCCTGCTTGCATGTGTACTAGACTACCAATACCGCAGGATAGGTAGCGGCGAGAGTGTGCATCATGTTTGGACATCGGAGTCGGGCCACGCGCTTCGCCGTCATCTGCGTGATCGCCGCGGGCAGTGTCGGCGCAAAGGCTTATGCGGTTAATTGCTCCGTCGGATCCACGCTGCCCGGCGAGCAGCGGGCCGCGCTGTTTGAGGCGGCCCATACACTTGGCGGGGACGTGCTGCGAGGAGATGCGGCGGCGCTTAAGTCCTCGACGGTCCCCTCGGTGGCAACAAACTTCAGCGAGATCGAAAGCACGGTGACCGGCCTGGCACCCTCGCTGCAAGGCGCGACGTTGACGGTTGAAAACCTTTACTCGCTCGACGCGAGTGATTTGCCGGCCCCGGAAGACGACGTGCAGTTCTTTTGCGGCGTCCCGGGCTCACCCTTGCTGGTCACCGTCACGCTAAGCCAGTTGCCGCGTGGACAGTACGGCCTGGCCCTGCTCCATGTCACGGGAATTAAGCAGCCCCAGCAGTTTGCACTGGTTCTACAGAATACGGCCGCCGCCGCCACGCCCGCCCACTGGCTGCTGGCCGGCTTTTTCGCGCGTCCGCTCACGCTGGCCGGGCACTCCAGCACCTGGTTCTGGGAGCAAGGCCGGGCCTTGAAAGCCAAAGGTTATCCTTGGAGTGCGTTTTTGTACGAGGATACAGCAGCCTTTCTCGCGCGCCCCGCCGACCTGTACACCAGCAACAACTTGCTGAAGTTGAGCCATGAAACGGCCGCCGTTGAACCAGCGGGGCTGCCCGGGCAAAAGCCCATGGAAGTGCCAGCCGATGGGCAAAGCTTTGCCGTGACCAGGCTAAGCGCCGACGGGACCCTTGGTGCGTTGGACCTGCGCATCGATACACGGGTGAACACGGTGGCCGACCCCGTCGCCGCTCGCAAGGACGCGCTCACCCTTATGGCGACCCTGCTGCACCAACACCCGGAGCTGCGGGCCAACTTTCACGGGCTCTGGGTCTACCAGACGACCCCGGCCGGGCAAACCTTTGCCGTGGAACAACCCATGAGCGAAATACGGTAGCCCTATGAGCACGTCCTCGCCCAACGAACCGAACAAGCCGCTGTTGCAGATTGTGAGCGAGCGACGGGCCACGGCTGCCTTTGAGCCCCTGCCGGTGCCGGAGGACGATCTCCAGGCGATCCTGTCGGCCGGCCTTCAGGCCCCCAGCAGCTACAACCTGCAGCCCTGGCGATTTATCGTGGTGCGCAGTGCGGAAGGCCGTCGCCGCCTGCGCTCTGCCTGCTTTAACCAGGGCAAGGTGGAAGAAGCGCCCGTGGTCGTTGTTGCGTGCGGAGATGCGGATGGCTGGCGTACGGGCGACCTGGAAGAGATGCTGCGGTTGGGCCGGGAAGGCGGTATGCCGGAAAGCTACCTGGAGCAGATGCGCAGCAATGTTCCGGTTTACCTGCGAGAGCACCCGAACCTGTCAGCCTGGCTGAACCGCCAGGTCATGCTGGCTTTCGCCACCATGATGTGGGCGGCGGAATCGCTGGGCTACAACACGGCACCCATGGAAGGGTTTGACCCGGACAAGCTGCGTGGCACTCTGAAGCTGCCCCTGAGCTATGAGCCCGTGGCCCTGCTGGCGATCGGGCGGTCCGCTGGACCTGAAAAGTACAACGGTGGGCGCTTCTGCGCGATCCGCACAGTGTTTGAGGAAGAATACCCGAAGCCACGACGCCCCTAGGCCGTATTGACATCTCGGCTGAGTTGTATCCATAGGCAGGCGAGTGCGACAGTGGCTCTGAAGTTGGTGGCTGATTTGCAGTAGCGTGCGGCGAGCCGTGGGAAGTGCTTTAGGCGGTTGAAGCAGCGTTCGATGCGATTGCACTGTTTGTAGATTTCGCGGCTGTAGGTGCGCTGGACTTTGCAGTTTCTGCGGCTTGGGTTGACGGCTCTTGCGCCCATGCTTTCACGACGACAGCGGCTGAGTCGTAGCCTTTGTCGGCGAGCACGATCTCTGCCTGTCGGCCTTCGAGCAAATGGAGGGCCCCTGCATATTCGCCAGCCTGGCCCGCTGTGAGCCGAAAGGCGACTGGATCGCCCCGGCCTTTCGCCAGCAGGTGGATCTTGGTCGTCACTCCACCTCTGGACGCCCCAGAGCCTCCTCTTCGGAGCCCCCTTTTGCAGCCCGTGGCCGCCTGCTGGTGCGCTCGAACGATGGTCGAATCGAGCATCAGGCACGGATTCTTCGTGTCCGCCACCAAGTCGTCGAAGATCCGGTCCCAGACGCCTGCCCGCGCCCAGCGAGCGAAGCGCTTGTGCACGCTCTTGTACTTGCCGTAGCGTTCCGGCAAGTTTTCCCACCGCATGCCCGAACGCACCCCCCACAGCACGCCGTTCACGAAGCGTCGGTTATCCTCAGCCGGACGACCCACCGTCCGAACTCGAGCAGGAGCAAGAACTCAATCCGCCGCCACTGCCCCTCACTCAACTCGTAACGCAAAGCGTCCATCCACTTACTGCAACAAATTACTGCAACAAACCCTGGCTCGTTGCAAAAGTGAATATGTCGATACAGCCTAGCGTTCGCCCCACTTCAGCTTGGTTCGCAGTACGTCGTAAAAGGAGCCGGAACCGACCCGCAGCAGCTTGACCTTGTGCTCCGAGCGCCAGCAACGCAGCTCGTCGCCCCTACGCAGCGGCTCCGACTCCTGCCCGTCCACCGTCAGGTAGGTAGCTTCGGCCTCGTCGATAACGCGGAGACCCAAACGCGCTTCGCCGCGCACCACCAGGGGTCGCATGGTGAGCAGGTGCGGGGCCACCGGCGTGATAATGTGCGCGTCCACCCCGGGGTCAAGCACCGGTCCATTGGCTGACAGGGAGTACGCGGTTGAGCCCGTTGGCGTCGCGATGATCACGCCGTCGGCGCGGTATTCCGCCGCCAGGTGCCCATCGACCGTTACGCTGAACTGCCCCATCCGCGCAATCGTGCCTTTGGAGATCACGGCATCGTTGAGCGCCTCGTGCGCGCAAACCATCGATCCATCGCGCCACAACTCCGCGTGCAGCATCGAGCGCACGTCTAGCGCGCCGCAATCCACGCACCACTCGGCCAATCGTGTGTACAGGTCTCCCAGTCGCACTTCGGTCAGGAAGCCCAGCGAGCCCAGGTTCACACTCATGATCGGCGTTCCTAACTGCGCAAAAACGCGCGAAGCCGCCAGCAGCGTTCCATCGCCGCCCAGCACAATCACAAGCGCCGGATCGTGCTGCCCCATCTGCTCGCGCGGCACCACGGGCGCAGCCGCGGTGTAGGTGCCGCTGATCGCGTCCAGCACGGGCTCGTACCCGCGTCCGCGCAGCCACGGGATCAGCTCGTCGAGAATCGCCGCCAGTTCCGGGTTGTTCGGTTTGGAAACGATGGCGATGAAGCGCATAGGGCCAGTGTAAAGGAGCGAACCCGCGCTCACCGGCGGGCCCCAGCCGGCCACACCGCGTGGAGTAAAAACTCGTGATTGCCCTCGGTGCCTGTGATGGGCGACTCGATGA
>CAXTYP010000108.1:0-8347 GCA_964248435.1 uncultured Acidobacteriaceae bacterium
GGCGAGTCGCGCGGTCCAGGGCTTCAATGCTGCCGCGAACCGCAACCCGATCCTCGCCCCCTTTCAAAATGTGCAACTCGTCCTCGGCAAGCCCGACCTCGGTCTGCTCCTCAAACGAAAGCTGCGACCAGACCAGATGCGTTTTAGCTTTGGCGACACGGGCCAAAATGTCAGCGGCTTCCACCCGCGCCTCGATGAGTTGGCGCTGTTCAAAGTCCGCTTCAGCGTTGTCGAACGAGTCGAGAATCATCGTCTCGACCTGCTCATCGGTGAGCCCATAGGTCGGCTTCACCTCAATCTCGGCTTCCTTGCCGGAGCGCTGCTCGCGAGCCGAAACATGGAGGATCCCGTTCGCGTCGATCAGAAATTTGACCTCGATCCTCGGCAGCCCAGCCGACATCGGAGGAACCCCTTTCAGGTCAAAACGCGCGAGCGAACGGCAGTCTTTTGCCAGCTCGCGTTCCCCCTGCACCACATGCACCGCGACGTTGGTCTGCCCATCGACGCCGGTCGTGAAGTGCTCGGTCTCGCTCGCCGGGATCGTCGAATTGCGCTGGATGATCTTGGCGACCACACCGCCCAGCGCCTCGATGCCGAGCGATAGCGGGGTCACGTCCAGCAACAGCATGTTCTCGGTTGCCGTCGACCCGCCGCTCAGAATATCGGCCTGCACCGCTGCACCCAGCGCGACGACCTCGTCCGGGTTGAGCTCCGTGTGCAGCTTGCGCCCCCGGGCGTCAAGCTCGAAAAGCTCGCCGACGAGTTTTTGAACGAGTGGAATCCGCGTCGAGCCGCCCACCATCACGACTTCGTCGATCTGCCCGGGCGTGACCTGCGCGTCGGCGAGAGCCTGCCGCACAGGGGCGAGCGTTCGATCCACGATGGGTCGAATCAGCCCTTCCAACTGCTCGCGCGACAGCTCGCGCGCATAAGGCTCATGCCCCGGCAGGTCAACGAGAATGCGCGTGCTCTCCTGCGACGAAAGGGCGATCTTGGCATCCGTCACTGCCTTGCGCACCGCTTGCACGGCTTCAGCGTCGGTTCGGAGACTCTGGCCGGTCGATCCGGCGATATCGTCGAGCGCGATCGTCAGCAGCAGGTTGTCGATGTCATCGCCACCCAGATGGGTGTCGCCGCCGGTGGCGACCACCTCGAAAATGCCATCCTGCAAACGCAGGATCGAGATATCGAAAGTGCCGCCGCCGAAGTCGTACACGGCAACCAGGCCTTCCTTCGCACGGTCCAGTCCATAGGCCAGCGCGGCCGCGGTGGGCTCGTTTACTAGTCGGAGGACGTCCAGGCTCGCCATGCGTCCTGCGTCCTTCGTCGCCTGGCGCTGCGCGTCGTTGAAGTACGCCGGAACCGTGATGACCGCCTTCGAAACAGGTGCGCCGAAGTAGCGCTCCGCGTTGCGCTTGAGCTGCCGTAGCACCTGCGCACCGATCTCGGGCGGCGTGTACTGGTGGTCGCCCACCTGGAGCCGGATCACCTCGCCGGGCGCGACATCGGCCGCGACACGAAAGGGGAATAGCTTGAGCTCCTCACCTACATCCTCGATGCCGCGGCCCATCAATCGCTTGGCCGAGTACACGACCCGATCGGCGGACTGGCTCAGAAAAGGCCGCGCTGCGTTGCCGATCGCGATCCGCCGATCGCCGGTTGCCGGGAAGGCCACCACCGAGGGCACCAGGTTCAAGCCGTCCTCACCCGGAATCACGACCGGCTGGCCGTTTTGCATGAAGGCGACGAGCGAGTTGGTGGTGCCGAGATCGATGCCGACCACGCGATCGACTGCGCTTTTCTCTTCACTGGCCATAGCTTCAGTCTAGCTGCTCAGGCTCCGAGCGCTTCACGCACGTCGCGAACGAGATTGCGTACGTAACGCCGTTTGTCGAGCAGCGCAGCCATCTTCTCGAGCGCTTGCCTGTCCGGTACGCCACTGTCAACCGATGCGTCCCATGCTGTCCACTCGTGCTCGATCGCAGCGCCTAGTGCGGCAAACTGCCCTTCAAAGCGCATGCGGGCTTGTTCCAGATCAGCGCGAAGCCCGGGGTCGTCTTCACCCATCCGCATCTCTTCCAGCTGCATATTGAGCTCAAAAACCTCGGCCAGCAGTTCGGGCGGCACGTTCTTCTTGCCCTGCTGGTCAGCGGCTGCCGCGTCCTCGGCGAGCGTGATGCCTTCGAGCTTAAGCAGGTACTCGGTGCGGGCAATCGGGTCTTTCAGCGACCGGTACGCATCGTTGAGCAGGGACGTTTGCTCCAGGCTCCACTGTTGTTTTTCGGGAGGAGCCTGCGCAAATCGATCAGGATGCACTTCGCGACTGCGCTTGTAAAACGCCCGCTCCAGTGCCTTGGTGTCGAGCGCGAGCCGGCGCTGGAGGTCGAACACAGAAAAATAATCCGCGCCGGTGGGCGCGGATACGGGGCTGATATGGGAAGCTGCCGTCATGCGGAAAAGGACGATCCGCAGCCGCAGCTCTTGGTCGAATGCGGATTGATGAAGTTGAACCCTTGTCGCATCAGGGTCTCCTCGTAGTCCAGCACCATGCCGTGCAGGTAGAGGAACGACTTCGGGTCGACAAACACGCGCACATCGCCGAACTGGTACACGCGGTCGCGCTCACGAGGCTGGGTGTCGAAGCGAATGTTGTACGAGAGCCCGGAGCAGCCGCCGCCCTGGATTCCGAGGCGCAGTCCACCTTCTTCCGGCGACACACCCTCCTTGGCCATGGCGACGCGGATGCGGGCGAGCGCGCGTTCAGTGACCTGGACACCCCTCTGGTTCGCGGGCAGATTCTCGGGTTGCAGCACTGTGGGGAGTGTACTCATGGGGTCCTAAATGGCCCTTTGGATTTGTTGAGCAGGTTCGGCGCTGACTCTATTCTGCAATTCCTCGATCTTGCCCTTTGCCAATGCAAGTTCGATTTGAAGCAGGATTTCTCGCCGATTTGTTTCCAGTTTGTCAAGAAGAGCCAAGTGCCGCTCTGATGCCAGCTTATTCCGTCCCACGTTGGCCTGATCGGCGCCATCGAGCCGAGCCGTGATGGCGCGCAACTCCGGCGTTACAAAATCCTGTAAAAGCTTGCGCGCGTCATCGACAAAGCTCATGGAACCTATCTTCTGCCTAGGCCGTGACGGCTTGCGCTTCCACTGTCTCCGCAACACCGTTCTTGGCTTTCCAGTCCCCGATGGCTGCGCGGATTGCGTCTTCAGCCAGCACCGAGCAGTGAATCTTGACCGGCGGCAGCGCGAGTTCCTTCACGATGTCCGTGTTCGAGATCGTCATAGCTTCGGCGATCGTCTTGCCCTTCACCCACTCAGTCGCGAGCGAGCTCGAAGCGATGGCCGAGCCGCAACCAAAGGTCTTGAACTTGGCTTCCTCAATGACCTGCGTTTCCGGGTTGACCTTGATCTGCAAACGCATCACGTCGCCGCATTCCGGCGCGCCGACCAGGCCCGTGCCTACCTCGGACGAACTCTTGTCGAGGGTGCCGACGTTGCGGGGATTGCTGTAGTGATCCACGACCTTATCGCTGTATGCCATGTTGTTTCTCCTCTAGCTTTGAAACCTAAACTTTTCACCTGAATAGCTTTCACTTCGAACCGCGCTCTAATAGCGCCGGTTCTGCCTAATGCGCAGCCCACTCAATCTTGCTCAGGTCAATGCCTTCCTTGACCATCTCATACAAAGGTGACAGTTCGCGCAGTTTCTGCACGACGTCGATCAGCTTGTCGGCCACGTAGTCCACCTCGGCCTCCGTGTTGAACCGGCCCAAGCCGAACCGGATGGAGCTGTGGGCTACATCGTCGCCCAGCCCCAAAGCCTTCAGCACGTAGGATGGCTCGAGCGTCGCCGAGGTGCAGGCCGAACCGCTTGAAACCGCTATGTCGTTGATGCCCATCAGCAGCGACTCGCCCTCGACATACACAAAGCTCATGTTCAGGTTGCCCGGCAGGCGCTTGCCCGGTTCCATCGTCCCGTTCACGTGCACGTAGTCCAGCACGTCCTCGAACTTTTTCTGTAATCGGGTCCGCAGCGCCAGCTGCCGCTTCCCTTCCGCTTCCATCTCCTCACGGGCGATCTCGGCGGCCTTGCCCATACCTACAATCCCCGGCACATTGAGCGTCCCGGAGCGCATGCCGCGCTCGTGGCCGCCCCCGTTGATCTGCTCCGAAATCTGCACCCGCGGGTTCCGCCGACGTACATACAGCGCACCCACGCCTTTCGGCCCGTAGAGCTTGTGCGCGGTCATGCTCAGCACGTCGATGTTCATCGCCTGCACGTCCACCGGGATTTTGCCGACCGCCTGTACCCCGTCTGTGTGAAAGATGATGCCCCGCTCGTGGCACAGCTTGCCGATTTCCGCCATCGGCTGAACCACGCCGATTTCGTTGTTGGCAAACATGATCGTGACCAGGATGGTCTTGTCGGTCATCGCGGCCCTCAGCTCTTCGAGGTCGATCAGGCCGTCGGCCTTGACCGGCAGATAGGTTACCTTGTAGCCGGACTTCTCCATCCGCTTGCAGGTGTCAAGCACGGCCTTGTGCTCGGTGACCTGGGTGATGATGTGGTTGCCGCGCTCGCGATACATCTCGGCGATACCCTTGATGGCCAGGTTGTTCGACTCGGTCGCGCCGGAGGTGAAAATGATTTCTTTCGCGGTCGCGCCGATCAGCTTCGCGATCTGCTCGCGCGCGCCTTCCACGCCCTGCTCGGCTTCCCAGCCGAAGCCATGGTTGCGGCTGGCAGCGTTGCCGAACTTGCCCGTAAAATACGGCACCATTGCTTCCAGCACCCGCGGGTCCATGGGCGTCGTGGCGTGGTTGTCCATGTAAATCGGCAGCTTGACGCCATTGGGCGCGGTGCCGGCTTCCCCGGTGACGGCGGGCACGATCTGGTCGCCTTCGGGCGCGTTCAAGGGGGCCTTTTCAGGTATTTCAGTTGCAACGCTCATCGTGCTCTCCACTTGCCACAAAACTTCAAAGCGCCATAAAGGGCGCACTTACATCCGGATAGAAACCAGGGGGTGATCAGGTTTGGCGGCACGCTGGGGGTCGGCATCCACCAGGTCCCCAATGCGTATGCCTTTCAGCAGGCCGGTGATGGACTCGTTGACCCGAGCCATCGGTTCTTTGATGGTGCAGCTGTCGTTTAAGTCGCAAGGGCGCGCCCCGGAACTGCACGCCGTCAAAAACAAGGGCCCGTCCACTGCCAGGATGACCTCAAAAACAGTGATGGCCGAGGACTCCCGCGCTAACACGTAGCCACCATTCATCCCGGCGGTTGAGCGCACCAGACCCACCTTGGCCAGCCTTTGCAGGATCTTTGCAAGCAACGGCGGCGGAATGCGGTACGCTTCAGCGATATCCTTTGCACTCACGGCCGTCGAGCGCGGCTGCTCAGCCAGGTACTTGAGCGCCATCAGCCCGTAATCCGCCTTTTTGGTCAGCCTGAGCATTCTCCTTAAGTATAGGACCCGTCCGGTGGCCCCGCAATGCTCAAGGCTGCTTCCCGGGCTCCTTTGTTGAGAATTATTCCTGATTCGAAACTGTGACCGGGTGCAAAGGAGACTTCTTGCAGCTTTCGCTCCCCATTGTTTGCGCATTTTTGAAACAGAAAGGGCGTGGCGCTACAATCGATGCTACTGGGCCTTGCCGGCCCGCACGCCAAAAAACATGCCGACCCCCTGCAAACACCCTCAAGTGCGCATCGTGTCCCGTCAGGATGATGTGGAGTTCGTTGAATGCCTGGACTGCGGAGAAGTTTTCGACTCCGACGAGTTCCAGGACATGGAAATCGAGGAGAAAGGTGGCCTCGACCCCCTCGCCCCCAGAACAGACGATGTGGAAGTGGATTGAAACGGGCCCGGACCAGCCAGCGCCGCTGCTTTGTCGACAGGCCGGCCCGGAACCTGCCGTGAAACCGGCCGGAGAGTGGGTTAAAGGCCCGGCTCTGGATTTGGCTGCGGACCCGCACTGATCCTCCGGGCCATCTTCCAGGCGTAGTCGAAGCCTGATACGCATGCCAGTGTGCCGGTGGCGATCAAGGCCCAGTGTCGCGTCCAGTCCACCGGACCCCATCGCACAAACTGCGCCAAAAGAACCGTGATCACGGCCACGATCTGGGCCAGTGTGTTCGCCTTGCCGTAAAAGGAAGGGCGGAAGTTGCGCAGCCCCAACGCCGCAAACAAAATCGCACCCACGACCAGGATGCCCAGATCGCGCGCGAACACCAGCAGCGTCACGCGGCGCGACACCAGCCCTACATGATGCAGGGTCAAAAACAGGGACGACAGCAACAGCTTGTCCGCGACCGGGTCCAGGTACTGCCCCAGCTGGGTGCGCTGCTCAAGCAGTCGAGCCAGCAACCCATCCAGCGCGTCCGATATCCCCGCCACCACAAACAGCGCAAACGCCATCGGGTAGTGGCCTTCCATCACCGCGAGCAGCAGAAAGGGCACAAGGCACAGGCGTAGAAAGGTGAGCTGGTTGGGAGCGGCGCGAAGTTGGCTCATGGAGGGGGCGATCGGGCTGATTGGAAGGCTGGCTTTGGGGCTGGTTCCGGAATCATTCCAGACTGGCTCCAGACTGGCTCCAGACTGGCTCCAGACTGGCTCCAGACCGGCTCCAGACCGGCTCCCGGGCGACAGCCCATGCTAACGCACTTCCGCAACACTTCCCCAGCATGCCCGCACAGGGCGAGCGCCTATTCTTGACACCCCGGCCCCACGCCGTTAGCGTGGAAGGATGCTCAGCCGCTATCCCCGGGCGCGCCACCATTCTCACCATGCCAACTCCATGGCGGCGTTTCGCGGGTGTTCGCGGTAGTTTGAACTGGCTTCGTCTTCGCCACGATTTCAGCTTCACCCCCAAGGCCCGCCCCGCATCCCCAAGCGAGGCGGGCTTTTTCGTGGCAGGCTCTCCACCAGGCTTCCGGAAGGACAGAAACAGATGAACGACGCAGCAATCGATTTTGGAAAGATGGACGGGCTGGTGCCCGGCATCGTGCAGGACGGAGCGACCGGCGAAGTCCTGATGCTTGGTTTTTTGAACGAGGAAAGTTATCGCAGGACGCGGGACACAGGCTATGTCACCTTTTGGAGCCGCACTCGTTCGGAGCTCTGGGCCAAGGGCGAAACCAGCGGTAACCGGCTGCGCGTGCTGTCCGCCGCGACCGACTGCGACCAGGACACCCTGCTCTTTCGCGTGGCGGTCGAGGGCGACGGGTTGGTGTGCCACGAGGGCACGGTGAGCTGCTTTACGCGGCCCTTATCCCTCGGCAGCGCAGCGCCCGCGGGGGTGCTGTAGCCATGGCCGACGCGAAAAAGCTCCGTCTCGGCATTCCCAAGGGCTCCTTGCAGGACGCGACCATCGACCTGTTCGCCAAGGCTGGCTGGAAGGTCTACGCCAACGGCCGGTCGTATTTCCCCCAGATCGACGACCCGGAGATCGAGTGCATGCTGATTCGCGCGCAGGAGATGGCGCGCTACGTCCACTCGGGCGTGCTCGACGCCGGGCTGACCGGGATTGACTGGGTGGTCGAAAGCGGGCTGCCGGTAGAAAGCGTGTGCTCGCTCGTGTACGCGAAGCAAAGCCGGCAACGGGTGAAGTGGGTGCTGGCCGTGCCCGAGGACTCGCCCTGGAGCCGGGCCGAGGACCTGGCCGGCAAAACCATTGCGACCGAATTGGTCGAGGTGACCAAGCGGTACTTCGCGGGCAAAAACGTCCCGGTCAAGGTTGAGTTCTCCTGGGGCGCGACGGAAGTAAAGCCGCCCATGCTGGCCGATGCCATCGTCGAGATCACGGAGACCGGATCGAGCCTGCGCGCCAACCGCCTGCGAATCATCGACACGGTGATGGAATCGGAAACGCGGCTGATCGTCAATCCCCAGGCATCCGCCGACCCGTGGAAGCGCGGCAAGATCGACATCCTGGCGCTGATGCTGCGGGGCGCGATCGACGCGCAGGGGCAGGTGGGGCTGCTGCTGAACGTGCCGCAAACGCAGCTTGAAGCCGTGCTCGCGGTGTTGCCGGCGCTCAACTCGCCGACGGTTTCGCCGCTCAGCAACGGCACGTGGTCGGCGATCAACACCATCCTCGAAGAGGGCGTGGTGCGCGACGTGATTCCGCGGCTCAAAGCCGCGGGCGCGACAGGCATTGTCGAGTACCCCTTGAACAAGGTCGTTCTGTAACTGTTCTGGTAGCAAATAGGATTGAACTCATGAAGCTCGTCAGGACATACGGCAGGACGGCGAAGACTGCGGCAGCGGCAATCGAGACCATCGAGCGGCGTGGCGCAGTCAACACTGCCAGGGTGGAGAATGTGGTCTCGACCATTCTTGCGG
>CAXTYP010000109.1:0-8260 GCA_964248435.1 uncultured Acidobacteriaceae bacterium
GTCCAGCTCGGCTGCCTCAAAATCCTGCTGAGGTATTTATGAGACCGCTTCTAGCTGTTTGGGGGCATTCTGCTATACCAGCCAGACACTCTAGCACTAGCAATCTAAGGCTCTCTTGTCCGCTCTCAAGAAGAGCCTCCAAACACTCTGCACCTCGCTCCACCACCACCCTATGATTTGCTCCGGCGCTTTCGCATATAAGAACCCCAAAACTATTGATAATCAGATACGTAAGCCCATCCTGCACGTATTCCATGTCTACGCAGAACGATGGTACATACTCTAATATCGTTTCTACAAGTTTTTTACCGTCATTCATGTGAACCTCACTTTAGGGCGTCTTGAAGGTCGTCGAGTAGCTTTTGGGCTATATCTTTGTCAATGGCATCAAGCCTTCCTGAATTGATTAAATTTCGCAGCGCAGAGGAATACTGAATTCCTTTGTTAATGTGGTCAGAACCGCCTACAAGCTCGCCGGTCCTTTTCGTGTATCTTATAGCGTCTGCGGTCCCACCGTAACAACGTTCAATGCCCTGACCACGAATGCCAAGCACAAGGACGAGGCCATCCAAACCACAACCGATGTGCTGCCCGGCCACTGGTACCGGCTGACTCCGAAAGCACCGCCGTCACCTGGCGAGTACGTGATGCTGTCGCAGCCGGTGCGGGGCGAGCAGTTTGCGGTGACTGTGTACCCTTTTGGCATCGACCCGAAAGCCCCTGTGTCGGGCGAAGGTGTGCGGCCGGGAGGGAGGTGAGTCCGGCCATGATGGTTCCGAGGCCGGGGCTAAGGAGTAGCGGCGAGTAAAGACGCGGGTTGCAAGAGCTTCGCAGTGCGGTCCATGTCCGCGCGGGTGGTGAGTTCGGTGGCGCACCACAGGCCGGCGTGGCCGAGCTCGGGGTAGTGTCGGGCAAGGGAGAGGCCGCCGATGATCTTGTCTTCGAGCAGGCGAGCGTTCAATTCGTCCGGCGTTTCCCCGGTGCGCAGCACGAACTCATGGAAGCGGGGAGTGCCGGGGAAAAGCAGCTCACCTTGTGCGCCGAGGGTGCGGGCGGCATAGTCGGCCTTGGCCAGGTTGTGGGCGGCCAGCTCGCGGATGCCTTCGCGACCGTAAACCGTGAGAAAAATGGTCGCCATGAGCGCGACCAGGGCCTGGTTGGTGCAGATATTGGAGGTGGCTTTTTCGCGACGGATATGTTGCTCGCGGGTGCTGAGGGTTAAAACAAAGCCGCGCTGGCCGTTTTTGTCCTTTGTCTCGCCTACAAGGCGGCCCGGCATCTGGCGCAGGTACTTTTCCTTGGCCGCGAGCACGCCGCAGTACGGGCCGCCGTAGCTCAGCGCGACGCCGAAGCTTTGCGCTTCGAGGGAAACGATGTCGGCCTCGACCGGCGGACGCACCGCGCCAAGTGAAACGGCTTCGGCAATGGATACGATCAGCAAAGCGCCCTTTGCGTGAACAATTTCAGCAATGGCCGGGATGTCTTCGACCACGCCGAAGAAGTTGGGCGACTGCACCAGAACGCAGGCGGTCTCGCCGGTGACCGATGCTTTGAGCGCGTCGAGATCAAGGCGACCGCCGTTTTCTGCCCCATCCGGCAGGTAGCCGACCTCGGTTTGACGGGTGCCCTGATGCTGCGCGTAGGTGCGCATCACCTCGCGGTACTCCGGGTGCACGGTGCGCGCAACGACCACGTGATCGCGCCCGGTCACGCGGATGGCCATCATGGCCGCTTCGGCCGCGCCGGTTGAGCCGTCGTACATGGACGCGTTCGCGATTTCCATGCCGGTCAGCTCGCAGATCATGGTCTGGAACTCAAAAATGGCCTGCAGCGTTCCCTGGGTAATCTCGGCCTGGTAAGGAGTGTACGAAGTCAGAAACTCGCCGCGCTGCACGAGCGAATCGATGACCACGGGGCGGTAGTGGCGGTAAGCACCAGCCCCGAGAAAGCTCGCATAACCGACCGCATTGTGCGAGGCCGCCTGCTTGAAGTAGTCGATGATTTCGGATTCGCCCATCTGGCGCGGAATTTCGAGGTCGCGCGTGAGGCGGAACGGCTCGGGGATGGTCGAGAAAAGGTCGTCGATGGAGCTTGCACCGATCTCCTGGAGCATGGCGACACGTTCTGCGCCGGATTTTGGTAGATAACGCATGCTTCGATCATCGCCCCTTTCGCGAGAGTTGCCAACACGGAGTGCGCGATCCTGACGACTCACCTCGGCATCAACGGATCCTAAAGTGAGTTTCCTCTTCAAGCGCTTTAGGCGAAAAAGGGAACGCGCGGGAATGGAACTGTTGTGCCGTCGACAGCCGGCACGGATGCGGTCAATGTTTTGCCTCGGTTTGCAGTAAGAACGTCCGAAGTGTCTGGCCGATCGGCGTCGGCTTACGTCCCAAAATCCGCTCCAGAGTTGGATCGACAACATCAAACTCACCAGCTCGGGTCGCACCAAATAGCGATGCAAGCAGGTCAACCATGTGTTCGGGGTACCCACGCGAACGCTGGGTTTCGCGATACTGCTCATCGCTAACAACGATTCGTGTCACATCGCGATCAAGTATTTCCGAGGCGAGCCGGGCGATGTCAGCGAATATCACGGTTTCAGAAGCCGTGAGTGGCGGTGTGATTCCGTCAAAGATCCCGGCGTCGGTCAAAGCAGCCACTGCGGCTATCGCGAGGTCGGCGCGAGCCGTCCAGGAGACAGGACCATCCTCGGGCAAGGCAAGCCGTCCGGTTTCTTTCAGCCCGCCAAGTTGGTGTAGAGCCGATTCAGCATAAAATCCGTTGCGCAGGGAGACAAACGGAACGCCGGAGGACTGAAGCAGCGCTTCGGTCGCGGCGTGGTCCCGCGCAAAGGCAACGGCTGAAGATGGGCTGGCTGACTGATGACTGGTGTAGAGGATGCGTTGGACGCCGACATTTTTCGCGGCCTCAATGGCATTGCCATGCTGCCGGACCCCTTCCTCGCCGAGCGTGCTCCCAGAGATGATCAGCACCTGTTCCGCACCTCCAAAGGCCTTTTGCAAGCTGGCCTTGTCTGCGAAGTCACCATGGCTCACACGGATGCCACGCTGCTCGAGGTCTTCAGCTTTTTTAGGATCGCGAACGCTAACCCCAATTCGCGCACCGGGAAGCTTCTTCAAGAGCTCTTCTACAACTTGCCGACCTAACTGGCCGGTCGCGCCTGTTACAACAATCATGTCGGTTCACCTTTAGGGGGTCGCTCATCAAGCTGTTGAAAGGCGGAGGCCTGCGCTGATGCGGCTTGGGCGGGGTTCGCGATTAAGCCCTGGAGAAAGCAGACCCGCGCTGTAGGCGTGCTGTCCATCTGCGGCGCTCCCTTAGTGACCGGTCTCTTCGGAGACGAACTTCTCGTAGTCGGCGGCGGTCAGCAGTGCGTCGACCTCGGACGGGCTGCTGAGATTTAGGCGCATGATCCAGGTGCCATGGGCGTCGGTGTTGATTTTTTCAGGGGCGGCGCTCAGGTCGTCGTTGACCGAGAAAACCTCGCCGGAGACCGGGGCATACAGGTCGGAAACGGCTTTCACGGACTCGACGGAGCCGAACACCTTCCCTTTCTCGAGATTCGCCCCGATCTTGGGCGTTTCCACAAAAACAATGTCGCCGAGAGTGGACTGCGCGTGGTCGGTGATGCCGACCGTGCCGACGCCGTCCTGCACGTGGATCCACTCGTGTTCGCGGGTGTAACGAAACTCTTCCGGGTAGCTCATGCGTTTACTCCTTGACGTCTTTTGCGGCGACAGCGGCGGTCGTCTTCAGCCGCTTGTAGAAGGGGATCGCAACCGTACGGGCCTTGGCCATCGCGCCTCGGATTTCGACAAAAACCTCGCGCGATGGGGTGACGTCTGCGTACTCGGAAGGCAGATAGGCAAGCGCGATGTTTTTCTTCAGGAACGGCGCGGGCGAGCCGCTGGTGACCGTGCCGAGGAGTTCACCGGCGGCGTCGAATACCCGGTAGCCATCGCGTGCGATGCCGCGGTCGACCATTTCAAGGCCGACGAGGCGGCGCATGGGGCCGCCGGATGCCGCGACCCGGCGCAGGGCTTCTGCCCCGGTGAACTCGACCCCTTTTTCAAGCTTGGCGTAGCGGCCCAGGCCCGCTTCGTACACGTTGACCGTGTCTGAAATCTCGTGTCCGTAAAGCGCCATCGCGGACTCGAGCCGCAGGGTATTGCGCGCGCCCAGCCCGCAGGGCAGGATCCCGAACTCAGCTCCCGCAGCCAGGATTTCACTCCAGACTCGCTCACCCGTGGCTTCGTCGGACGGGATGTAGATTTCAAAACCGTCCTCGCCGGTGTAGCCGGTGCGGGCCACCAGGACGTTGTAAAGCCCGCACACCTTGCCCCATCGGAACCAGTAGTTTTTGATCTCGGCCAGCGGCAGATCGGTCAGCTTCCCAAGCACGTCAGCCGCGCGCGGACCTTGAATGGCCAGCTGCGTGTACAGGTCGGAGTAGTTGGACACGTGGCACTTGAAGGGTTGCGACTGCGCCCGGATCCACTCGTAATCCTTTTCGCGGGTACCCGCGTTGATCACGATGAGGTAGTCGTTTTCGCCGAGCTTGTGCACGACGATGTCATCGACAAACGTGCCTTGTGGCGTGAGCATGGCCGAATACTGCGCCTGGCCGATGGCGAGCTTCGACGCGTCGTTCATGGAAAACCGCTGCACGGCGTCGAGCGACTGCGGGCCGCGCAACTGGATGTCACCCATGTGGCTCACATCGAAGAGCCCGACCGCAGTGCGAACAGCCAGGTGCTCCGCCGTGATGCCCCCGTACTCGACGGGCATGTCCCAGCCGCCGAAGTCGACCATTTTTGCGCCAAGGGCGCGATGGGTGGCGTTGAGAGCGGTTTTACGAATGGCTGTTTCCGGCACCTGTTCCTCGCAGGGGAGCCAGAAACGGCTCCCACAAACTTCAACGGTACCATGCGGGCGCGCCGTTTAATCGTGCGAAACCTGCCAGCCGTCGTCCGTGTTGATCAGCGTGGCCTTGTCGACCTTGAGGCCTGCGAGGTCGGCGGCAACCGTCGGAAAGGCGGTTTGCATCTCGTTTGTTTTTGCCCAGTCGGCGACCCCGGCGAGGGTATAGCGGTAGTCAACATTGGCAAGCTCGGCATGGTTGTTATCGCTGGACGTGGTGAAGTTCACGACGGATTGCACGTCGCGATGGCCGAAGCAGAAGTTGCCGTAACCCGGCTGCGAGTTGTCGGGCGTCCACACAGAGCGGCCCTTGGATGACAGGTCGTAGTCGTTGACCTGCTTCGACCCGAAAAGAAACAGCTTCTTTTGCGCGGACGTGCGTGTCAGCAGGCCGGCATCGGTCAGGGCGTCGTAGCCGGTGGTCTGGTCACCTTTGTTCGGGTCGGCCTCCACGGGGAACTTGACGGGCGAACTCCATACGCATTCAGGGTGCGCGTTGTAGTAGTTGCCGATCGCCGTTTTGAAGTGATCTTTCGACGGTGCCTTTTTATTGGAACAGCCGGGAAGCACAAGGAGCAGGCCGCAGAACATCGTTGAAAGCAGCGCCTGGCCAGAGATCATTCCACGCATAAGGAGTCCCTCGTAACGTACACCCGTATGGGATGCGCGGCGGAGTTCGCCTCGAAGTGCGATTTGGGAGACGGAGCAGCCGGGCTATACTGAACCGTCTTGTTTGAACGCGGGGAGCAGGCCAGGTTGCGCGAAACAACAACGAGTGGGGAAACAGCCGTGGAACAGGGGAAGAGTCTACGCGAGACTTCTCTTCCGGAGGCTACGTTCCCGGCCCCTGAGGCGGGTGAAGCATCGAGGTCGCCTGAGGCAATGGAGCGGGCGCGTCGTGTGGCTGTGGTGATTCCCTGCTACAACGAGGCAGCACGGCTGCGTACAGAGGCGTTTGCGGCATTTCTGCAGGACACGGCGAGTGCGGGCATCCACCTGCTGTTTGTGAATGACGGCAGCAGCGACGCGACCTTGCCGGTGTTGCAGGTGTTGCGGTCGCGCTTTCCGGGCCGTGTTCGCGTTTTTGATAAGCAGCCAAACGCCGGCAAGGCCGAGGCAGTCCGTTTCGGCATGCTGGAGGCGATCAGCTCCGGAGAGTATGCGGTGACGGGTTTTTGGGATGCCGACCTGGCGACGCCGTTGGAGCAGATACCGGACCTGGCCGGGGTGCTGCTGGGGACGCCCGGGCTTGCGATGATCTTTGGCGCACGCGTCCGGCTGCTGGGCCGCCATATCTACCGGCAGCGTGCGCGGCATTACCTGGGCCGGTGCTTTGCGACTGCGGCTTCACGCGTCTTGAGGCTGCAAATCTATGACACGCAGTGCGGGGCGAAGCTGTTTCGCGTGACGCCGGAGCTGGCCGATGTTCTGGCGAAACCGTTTCTGTCGCGATGGATTTTTGATGTGGAGCTGCTGGCGCGTTTTCTCGCCCGGCACCGCGGCGACCCCGCGCCTTTGCGCGAGATGATCTACGAGTACCCGCTGCCGCGATGGGCCGATGTGGCCGGGTCCAAGGTGCAGCCGCTTGACTTCTTCAAGGCATTCAACGAACTGCTGCAGATCCGCCGTCATTACCTGTCGCGGTAAAGCCATCTTCTGCGCGCATGTCGAGCAGCCGGACCATGACGAGCAGGATCCCGGTTCCAGGACCCAGGAACGAAAGCAGGCCGAGCACGATCCCGTGAGTGGCCTTGACGGCAACAGAGTCGAACAGGAAGCTGCCAAGCTCAATGGAACACAGCGCAAGCAGAAGGATGGCAATGTTGCTGATGCCGCGCCGAAAGGCATCGGCCCACAAGAAAGAAAGCGCGAGAAAGACAACCACGTAAGCATGCTTCCACGAGATGGGCGCAAGGCAGGCGGACAGAAGCGCAAAAAGCGCGAGAGTCATGCGGCGGTCCAGCATGCGCATACCCGTGCCCAGCCGCACCAGCAGGCCGGTTGCCGCGACCATGACGGCGAGCGACAGGAGCTTGCCGATGGTGATCACAAGCGGCGGAATGGCCATGTGGACCGGGTTGGGATCGCCGCCACGCAGCGTGACATAAAACAGCTGCACGGACGATAAGAGCGACTTGTTTTCAAGGTCGGGGGTGCCGCCGCCCGACATCGAGGGCATGACATGGAAGACGTAGTCGGTGAGCGATGCCGGCGTATTGACGGCAAGCATGAACGCGAATAACAGCAGGAGAGAGACCGCGTAGGCGCGAAGCCAGCGCCACTCCCGCCACAGGATCAGCGGCACGACGACCAGCAGGGGGGTCAGCTTGATTGCGGTCGCAAGCGCCAGCGCAAACGCCGAGGCCGCATACCAACGCCGTTGATACCAGTAAATCCCCAGCATCCACAGCAGCAGGAGCAGGATGGTGATCTGCCCCCAGATCAGGCACATGCCGGTGGCGAACATGGAAAAAATCCCAACAAACAGAGCCAGCGAGCCAAGCGAAAGCACCGGGATCGAGAGTGTCAGCGTCATGATCCAGGCGACCAGCAGCAGCGCCCCGAAATTGAGCGCGAGCCAAACCTTGCCGGCCGAAAGCGCGGGCAGATAAGAAAGCGGCAGCACCAGGTCGGCGAGGATGGGCGGGTAGATGTAAAGACGCACCTGGTCGAGGCCGATGCTTTGCGCGGCGCGGCCCAGGGGTGTTTGCCGGTCAACAAAGCGCAGACCAAAGGGTTCGCCCGTGTCGGCTCCGTCGTACATGTCCTTGCTGTGGTGCTGCTCCACCACTTTGCCGGCGGCATCGTAGACGTAAAAATCGGCCAGGTTGGGCTTGTGAACCTGGCGGGCCGCGAGGCCCAGGCAGAGGAGCAGGCTCAACACGAGAGCGAGCCGAGCAAGCTGCACGGAGCGATGCCGGGTGGATGGCTGCCCGCTGAGCGGAGTGGTGACGGCTGGGGTCATCAGTTGCTTCATCGTACCCTGCTGGTACATACAAGGTAGCGCCCCTGCACGCGCTTGCAGCTGTACTTGGCCTGCTCAGCGGGGGTGAGCTGCTTCGCGAGACCCTGTTCGAGCTCGCTTGCCGGCGCGGTCAGCACCAGGAAGGACGAATCGCGCACGATGCGGGCTTCGCCCCAGGCAGGAAGGCAGCGGCCGCGAACGGCCGGCGAGTCGGGGAAGCCCATCCTTCCATCGGCAATGTCGGCCACCAGCTCCGGGCCGCCCGGAACCGTATCCAGCGGAGAGATTTTCTGATCGAGCCAGGGTGTATCGAGCGCCACGACGTTTTCCCGCACAAAGGGAAGCACACCG
>CAXTYP010000110.1:0-8203 GCA_964248435.1 uncultured Acidobacteriaceae bacterium
TCGTGGTGTTTACCTCGATCGGCGCGTGTGTTTTTGAGCAGCTGACGATCAGCGCCACGCAGGTCTTCCAGGCGTTTGAACAGATGCGGGTCACGGCAGTGCTGAACCTGCTGACCTCGCTGGCGCGAACGGTGATGGCGGGGGTGCTGCTGCTGGTGCTGCACCGGACCACGGCATGGCAGTGGGCGATGGCATCGATGATTGTGTCGGGCGTGGCCACACTGGTGGCGTTTGCGGCGGTGACAAAGCAGTTCGGAGCGCCGCGTTTTTCATGGCGGCGGCTGCGAGAGCGCAGTCTCGAAGGGGCCGGCTACTCGTTTGCATCGTCGACCACAAGCGCTTACGACGACCTGGACAAGGCGATGCTGAGCCACTACGGCATGAGCGCGCAAAACGGAATCTATGCCCTCGCGTACCGGATTATCGAGATGGCGACGATGCCGATCGCATCGATCCAGCTGGCGGCCGAGCCGCGGCTGTTCCAGCTGGGGGCACGGCATCTTCGCGACTCGTGGGAGCTGAGCCTGCAGCTGCTGAAAAAGTCGCTCCTGTTGAGCGCGGCCATCGCCGTGATCCTGTTTGCGGGCTCACCGCTGCTGACGCCGATTGTGGGCAAGGGATTTGCGGAAGCAGCCTCGGCGCTGCGCTGGCTGTGCCTGATCCCCTTGTTTCGCAGCGTGCACTACATTGCCGGCAGCGTGCTGACGACCAGCGGCCTGCAGCGCTACCGGACGGCGACGCAGCTGGTGGCGGCGCTGGGGAACTTCGCGGTGAACCTTTGGCTGATTCCGCGGTACGGGTGGCATGGGGCGGCGTGGTCGAGCCTGGGGACGGATGCGGCGCTGGGGTTGATGAATCTCGGCACCGTGCTGTTCCTGCTGAGGCCGCAGACGGCGACAGCGGTGACGACGTGGGCGGGACGGATGGAACGATGACGATCGTGGTGCTGAACGATGGGGCGGTGATCAATGGGGGCGCGGCCAAGATCGCTCTGGAAGAGGCGCGGTTGCTGGCCGGGGCCGGGCACATAGTGCACCTGTTTTGCGGGTCGGGGCCGGTGGCGCCGGAGCTCCAGGGGGTAGCGAATCTCGAGATTCACCGGTTCGCCGAGCACGATATCCTGACGGACCCGAACCGCCTGCGGGCGGCTGCATACGGGTGGTGGCGGCCGGACGCGGCGACGGCGATGGAGCGGCTGCTGGACGGGCTGGACCCGCGGGACACGGTGGTGCACGTGCACAGCTGGACCAAGGCGCTGTCGCCGAGCCCGATCCGGGTCGCGCTTGAGCGCGGCTTCGAAGTGGTGTTCACGATGCACGACTTTCTGCTGGCGTGCCCAACCGGCACGTTGTTTCTGCAGCACACGCAGGAACCGTGCACCCTGCGGCCGATGAGCTGGGCATGCATCCGGACCAACTGCGACAAGGCGAGCTATGGGCACAAGCTGTACCGCGTGGGGCGCAAGGCGGTGCAAAGCGCGGCGGGATTGACGCCGGACGGGGCGCGCCACTTCATCTACTACTCGCAGCTGGCGCATGACCTGCTGCGGCCGTACCTGCCGGAGGACGCAAAAATGTACCGGCTGCCGAATGCGATCGAGATGCCCCGGGCTTCGGCGGCGGATGTGGCGGGCAACAGCGAGTTTGTTTTTTTAGGGCGGCTGGTGCGGGAAAAAGGGACGGGGATGCTGGCGCGAGCGGCCCGGGCCGAAGGGGTGCCCGTACGATTTATCGGCGAAGGACCGGAGCGGGCGGCGATCCTGGAGGAAAATCCGGAAGCCCGGCTGCCGGGCTGGATGAGCCACGGGGATGGGGTGGCGGCGCTACGAAACGCGCGGGCGCTGGTGTTCCCTTCCCTTTGGTACGAGACGCTGGGCTTGGTAGTGCTGGAAGCGGCGGGCAACGGGGTGCCCAGCATTGTGCCGGACACCTGCGCGGCGCGCGAGTCGGTGGTGGACGGGGTAGCGGGGCTGTGCTTCGGAAGCGGGGATGAGGGTGACCTGCGGGCCAAGATCGCGCTGCTGAAGGATCCGGAAACTGCGCGGGTGATGGGGCGGGCGGCGTATCAGCGGTTTTGGGCCTCGCCGGGGCATGGGGCGCGGCTGCACCGGGAGCGGCTCGAGCGGATTTACGGGCGGATTTTAGGACGGGTGCCGGGCGACTCTGCGGAAAGTGCGGAGCAGGCGTTGGCGGGGGAGCTTCGCGGCCTTTCCGGGGAGCGTGCCTCCGAGGCGAGCGTGGTCCGGCAGGAGACTTCACCGGGGGTGTCACTGGATCATCCAGCGGAGGCTCCGGCCGAAGTTCGGGTGGCAGCTCCACGGCATGTTGAGGGAGGCTTGCGCGTATGAGCGGAGCCGAAACAATGGCAGCGACGCGCGCTTCGACCAGCGACGGTCGAACGATGGCAGGAGAAAAGGCCGCATCCGGGTGGGAGCTGCCGCGAGTTTCAGTAATCATTCCTTTTTACAAGCAGGCGGAATATCTCGGGGCGGCTGTGGCGAGTGTGTGCGCGCAGGACTACGCAAACTGCGAGCTGATCGTGGTGGATGATGGGTCGCCGGTGCCGGCGAGCGAGGTTCTTGAAGGGGCAGATGGACTGGTACTGATTCGCACGGAAAACCGGGGTGTGTCGGCGGCGCGGAACACGGGCGCCGCGCGGAGCACGGGCGAATACCTGCTGTTTTTCGATGCAGATGACCTGATGCCGCCGGGCTCGATCGCGGCGCACGTAGAAGCGATGCGGAGCGCGCCGGAAGCAGCGCTGTGTTTTGCAGCGAGGCGCGACATTGAAGCCGACGGCACGGTGTTTCGGACCGATCACATCTGCCGTCCGCGACGAAACTACTTCCAGATGCTGCTCGAAAGCAATCCGCTGGGCGGACCTGGCGCGTGCCTGATCCGAAGTGCGGCGTTCAGAAAGGTCGGTGGCTTCGATGAGTCGCTGGCGATGGCCGAGGATTATGACCTGTGGTTGAAGCTGGCGATGGAAGGCCCGGTGGTGCGGCATACGCACTGCGTAATGGAGTACCGGCGGCACGAAACAAATGTTTCGAGCGACAAGGGAGCCATGCTGGCGAGTACGCTTTTTGTGCTGGACCGGCTGGCCCCCCGGCTTTCGCCGAAGGACCGGCGCAGGATCGGGCATGCAAAGCAGCGATGGCGGCACGTGTTTCTGCCGCGCCCGGGGTGGCGCGGTAAGCTGGCGGGGCTTTACTACGGTCTCCGTGCGATGCGGAGCGTCGATTGGCGAGGGCGATAAGGATCCCGGCAAGAGACTTGCCCGCAATGCTCGACTTGGCTAGACGCCTTTCATCGCGAACAGAAAAGTGTGGAGCAGGATGGCGGCGTCAAGATAAAGGCCGCGATGTTCGACGTAGTAAAGGTCGTACTCGACGCTCTCGTGAATGGAATACTTGCGGTCGGCGCTCAGCTGCCACAGGCCCGTGAGGCCCTGGGGAACGCTGAGCCGGCGGCGTTCGGTCGACGTGTACTGGGCGACGACGTAGGGCATCTCGGGGCGGGGCCCGACAACGGACATTTCGCCGCGCAACACGTTGAGCAGCTGCGGCAGTTCGTCGAGGCTGGTTTTGCGTAGAAAGCGGCCGACGGGGGTGATGCGCGTATCGCGGGCGTCCTCGGGGGAGCGACCGTACTTGGGCGCATGGGTGTACATGCTCCGGAACTTGTACATTTTGAAGAGCGATCCGTTGAGGCCGACCCGCTCCTGCGTGAAAAACACGGGGCCCGGCGAAGTGAAGCGGACCATAGCCGCGGCGATAAGCCACACCGGGCCGGACAAGGCCATGAGCAGCAGAGCCAGTGCGAAATCAACGCAACGCTTGATGGTGTGGTACACCCGGCGCTGGGCCGGGCTGCCGGCATAGGTAATGACGGGAACGCCGTCAAGGTTGCGCAGAACACCCTGGTGGTTGCCGTGCTGGAAATGCGAGCCTCCGATGACGGAGAGTTGTGCGCCGCTTTCGGCCGTAAGCGCGGAGATGGTCTGAAGTCTTTCGAGCGGCAGGGTGGGGTCGGCGACAAAGACCTCGGAAGCCCCGGAGGACTGGAGCAGGTCCATGTCGAGCAGACAGTGCTGCACGGGCGCGTGCCAGCGATGCTTGTAGTCGTGGCTGTAGATGACATGAGCCTCGGACGGCTCGGTTTCGTTCACAAAACAAACGGAGCCGATGCCGAGGTGGGGCGAGTTGCGCAGGTAGGAGAAAAGCCGGCGCGCATCGCGGCCCGTGCCGACGATGATGACGTGGCGCTCGGCCTTGCGCCAGCGCCAAACGGTGGAAAGAAGCCGGCGATTGAGGTGCTTGGCGGCCAGCGCGGAAAGCACGCCAACGGGCCAACCGACACACACGGCAAGCCGCGGCAACGACATATGAAGCAGGTATCCTTCCGCATAAAAAAGCAGGAGGCAAAACGTCGAGGTGCGGAGAACGGTTTCCGTATCGCGTACATGCAGCAGCGAGGGCCGGGCGCTATAAAGGCCATGCGGCGCGCCGAGCAGAACGTACATAAGCCAGTACACGCCGGCGAGCGCAATCGCCAGATCCGGGTGATCGGGCCAAGCGGCACCATGGTGGTACATGCGAAAGGCGGCATACCCGCTTGCTGCACCGGCCGTGACCGCGGCCAGGTCAAGCAGCCGCGCGAGCACACCCGCACCGCTGCGCGAAAGAGAAGGAAAGGACAAGGAAGCCAGCCGGCCTCGCGCTGCCAGGAGGTCTTGTTCTAACGTCGTGTCCATAAGGCAAGCGCTCCCTGTTTCAAGTGAGCAGCCCGGAGAAGAAAAACAATCGCCCGCCCCTTGCCGGGAAGCGATGATAAAAGCCTACTCAGTCGGCCCGTACGGCCGCTTCAACAGCCCGCACCTGCGCGGCTGAACGTGCGTGTACGTTGAAGCATGCTTAAAGGCGCTGCGCTTAGGGACCGTGGCTCCAACAAGGCGCTTTGTGATCTGCGCTGTTCCGTGAGTTCGCGCCCCGTAGTTCTTTTCAGAGCCATAGACTTTGCGCGCCTGGTATTCCGTCCGATTCCTTCCGCCTCACCTCCGAAAGCAGGAAGAACGGCTGGTCAAACACCGTGGACCGCGATGGGGAATACGTTAGCACAACTAATCGCAGTCGCAGCAGGAAGCCTGGCCGAACGTGCAATCCGGGAAACATACCCTGCGCAAAAGGCCGATATTGCTGGGAATTTGCAGCAAAGTTCTAGTTACTTTGGAGTATTTGGAAGGCGCCGGCTACGGGGCATCTACGGTTCGAGCGCCGAAAAATGCGCGTCGGGACGAGCGGCGTGCCTGTGCCTGCCATGCGTGTGCTCGCTCTTGGTGAAGTGGCGCAGTCTCGAGTTGTATTCGTTCTGCGTCGAGATCGCATCCCACTTTGCGAAAGACAGAATCTGGAGGAATTATGGCGATTGAAACAGCCGAACAGTTTTTCATTGATGAATTGAAGGACATCTACTCGGCAGAGAAGCAGGCGATTCGACTCTACCCGAAGCTCGCAAAAAGTGTGCAGTCTGGGGTGCTGAAGGAAGCATTGCAGGCCCATCTCGAAGAGACCAAGCAACAGCTGGGACGACTGGACCGGGTGTTCGAGATTCTTGGCAAGCGTGCAAGCGGCAAAACCTGCGAAGGCATGAAGGGTGTGCTTGAAGAAGCGCAGGAGGCGATTGAAAAGGCCGAAGGAGGCGCGCTGCGCGATGCGGCGCTGATCGCGTCAGTGCAGCGCTCGGAGCACTATGAGATTGCGGCCTACGGCACAGTAGTCGCGCTGGCCAAGGCCATGGGGCAGGATGAGATCGGCAGCCTGCTGGCCGAAACTCTGGAAGAGGAAAAAGCCACGGACAAGAAGTTGTCGGCAGTGTCGAAGAGTGTAAACAAGGAGGCGATTGCGCAGTCGCAACCAGAGGAGGAAACGTCCGAGGAGGAGGAGGGTGAAGCAGCTCCGGCGCGGAAGCCGGGCCGCAAAGCCACGAAGCGCTAACTCCGGTCCGTTTCATGGTGCAATCAGCAATGATGCATGTGAGCCTGCTACCGCGGGCTCACCCTTGCTCACCCCCTCGTTCACAATTTAACAAGCCATTTAGCCACTGGGAAGGGCGCCTATCCAGGTACGAGCTGGTTCGGTTTCGGGAACTTTCCCATCTCGTCACTTCCGTAATGCCTGGATCGCTGTTATTGGGTCGCGAGCCGCAACAGATGCGGTAGGGTTTGGCCATGCGACTGCTTCGACGATGGCTGATCTTGTTCACCGCCCTGTTTATTCTGCAGGCCGGGGCAGCATTTTGCATGAGAGCCAAGGATGAAGACCCGAAAAAACCCAAGCCGGCGAAGCCGCCACGCGTTCACCTGGTCGCGCTGGGCGGGGCGAAAAAGGTTGCATATTCAAAGGCCGGCGATCCGGCGGGCGCACTGGGAAGCGAATCCGAGCTGCGGGTGCGGCCTTTGGTGGTCGATGGTCGCGTCAAGGAATGGACCACCGGCGAAGCGCATGATGTGACTGATCGATCATTCGCGGTGAGACGTGCTTTGCGTATCAACGATGCGCTGCCGACCGACAAGGCGGAGCACTGGGTATGGCAGAAAGGCCCTTGGCTGCTGGTCGATCGCACGGCCGGGCACACAACACCGCTCAAACTCCCCGACTACGATCCGTCTGTTTCGGATGTGAGTTGGTTCCGTGATTATGCCGCGTATTGCGGTTTGACTTCGAGCGGGAAGGAACTCTACGCGGTGGTGGCCCAGATCGCGGCGCGTAAACCACTGGTGGCGAAGAAGCTGACTCCCTGGGATGGCGCTGCGCCGCGGACCGCGCCGGCCTGTGCGCCTGTAGCTTGGCAAAGAGAGCCGCTCCGGATTACGTTTCAGGCGGCCGGCGCACAACCGGAGTCCTTTGACCTGGTGGGGACCTCGGCCGTCCTGGTAGAAGCCGGGGACGGCGAGGATGCTCCGAAGGCTGGAAACGATAAATCGCCCTGATGACGGCACACGCAGGGTGCGGTTTGCGCATGAGCTTCGGATTAAAAGCCCTAGGTGGCCGGCTGCCGGCGCTACGATGGAGCTATGGAATCCATGGAGCAGCTATTGGTAGATGCCGAGCGGGCACACGGGCACCTTTGCGCCGGGCAAATCCTGGGGGTGCGCATGGCCATGCTCGGCTGTGCCCGCTTGTCGATTGAGGAGCCAAGGGGAAAGGATCGCAAGCGTCTGGTGACCTTTGTCGAGATCGACCGCTGCGCAACTGATGCCATCGGGGTGGTGACAGGCTGCCGCCTGGGGAAACGAGCGCTGAAACTTCGTGATTGGGGGAAGATGGCGGCCACGTTTGTGGACCTGTCGAATGGGCGCGCGGTCAGGATCTCGGCAACAGAACACTCCAAGCAGCGGGCACGGGAGCTATACCCGGACATTGCGAACAAGAATGAGCAACAGATGAAGGCCTACAAGGAACTGCCGGACTCAGACCTTTTTACGGAACAGTGGGTCAAGGTAGAGCTGGAGCCGAAGGAGTTCCCGGGCTATAAGGGCGAGCGACTTTGCTGTGCTGTTTGCGGCGAAGGGATCTCCTATGAGCGTTGGGTCGAGCGGAACGGGAAGAGGTTGTGCCAGGGTTGCGCGGAGCCGACCACCCGCTACTACCAACCGCTGAACGCGGGAAGCAGGAATGTGGTTCACAGTGTAAGTACGCCTGATTGTGACTGCCCTTAGTGCGGAATCAAAATATGTCGTATTCCGTAATCAGTGTGCATGGCGCACTTCTGGGTGCTCAGGCACGGGTACTCCGGTTCATCAATGAGTTCGGCTCCCCGTATCAGCGGAACGCAGACTTCTTACGCATTTCAAAAAGGAGGGGCGATTTTGCCAGACTGTGTAAGCCGCTTCGGTTTCTAACTCTTGAGGCCCTGCTGAGCTTACAGCCCATGAAGTTGCGTCGAAAACAAGCACGGCTGGCGAGGGATTCGAAAGTCGGGTACATGGAAACGTTTACGCCTTTAAACAGCGTCTGGACTTTGCTACGACCGGAACGCCGGCCAGCCTCAGGATGTGCGAGGCTCGAGCAAGTCCTCCCTGACCACGGTGTGGCATCAAGGTGCACTCGTTTTGGCGTAACTGCCGTGCAGCCGGAAGCGTAACCAGGCACTAGAAGCGGTCTCATAAATACCTCAGCAGGATTTTGAGGCAGCCGAGCTGG
>CAXTYP010000111.1:0-8147 GCA_964248435.1 uncultured Acidobacteriaceae bacterium
TAAGCCCTAACCCGGCCGCAAATAGGAGGTTCAGCGCGACCCCCGCGCGGTACCATCCCCGGGCACGGTCCATCAGCGAACGGTCCGCATAGTCCACCAGGTTGTGAAAAGGGCCCAGCTTCGACAACGTATAAGCCTTGTAAGCCAGGTGATGAAGCAGGCCCGTGTACAAAGGGGCCGCCGCCCCCTGGCCGGCCACCGGTTCGCGCCGCGCCACGATGTACCAGAGCAGCAACGCAACGCTGGGCAGCAGCGCCAACACTCGCATGCGCCGCTCCTTGTGGAGCAACGCGTCAAAGCTCACCAGCAGCCCAAATGCAAAAAATGTCGTGGCATGGCAGAAAAAAAGCACGGCCGCCCAGAATGCGATGGCTGCGCTCGACCAACGGTGGAAACGGAGCAGGAGGCACAAAAACACCAGCAAGGACAGCTGGTAGTTGATATATCCGTCCCAAAAGGTCGAGTTAGCCCCGAAACACAGGAAAAGAAGCAGCGCGGCCGGCCCCTTCCATTGAAACCGGGCGGACGCCGCGACGCACACGGCCGCAAGCGCCGCCAGCAGCGAGGCAATCACGATTTTTGAAGCCGGCAAGGCGCCCGCGGCAGCCGTTACCGCTGAAAGCAACAGCTGCGAAGCAGCGTTCGGCACCGGGTACGGCACCGGGGCAAACTGTTGCTTGACGGGGCCGGAACCATGGAGCCACTGCGCTCCCACCCACCCCTGGTACACCCAGTCCATGTAGTCCTGCAGCGGCGGCAAAGGCTGTGCTGCCAGCCACGTCACCAGCAACAAGGCGTAGGCCGCAAGAAACAGGAGAAAAGAACGATCGAACCGGCTCACGCGTGCAAACATGACCTGGCTCCCAATAGGAGATTAATGAACCTGGTTACAAACTAGTTAAAATTCGGGCTCAATCTTGGTGAGTCAACAGAAAGCAGAACAGAAACAAGCCTGAAAACGAGCCTGAAAACGAAGGCGGCAACCGTGCGGGGGCGAAAATAAGCCCAAAAGGTGGAAGCGAAGAACCTTCGTCTGGCGCTACTGCCAAAAGAATAGTGCCGAATCGGCAGAAAGCGGCTGTGGTTTGCACCAAAAAGTCCGCGGAGTCCCAAAACAAGGCAGCGGGCGGCCCACCTATCAAGGGAAAATGGTAACGAATAGTATCTGGCCCCGTGCTCTCTTCGGCTTTCCCTTCCCTAAAAGCAAATGGGAGGCGAAAATGGAAAGGAAATGAGCTTTTCTTCACCTTCGGGCATCAAGGATCCGGCCGGCCCGCCCGCGGTTCCCGGCCCGCCAGCGGTTCGCTGGCTTTTTCTTGATCTCAACTCCTACTTCGCCTCCGTCGAGCAGCAGGAGCGTCCCGAGCTGCGCGGCAAGCCCGTCGCCGTCGTCCCCGTCATGGCCGACACCACCTCCTGCATCGCCGCCAGCTACGAGGCCAAGGCCTTTGGCGTCAAAACCGGCGTCAAGGTTGGCGACGCGAAACGGATGTGCCCCGGCCTCATCCTCGTCGAAGCCCGCCACCGCGCCTACGTCGACTACCACCACCGCATCATCGCCGCGGTCGAGCGTTGCGTTCCCGTCGCCTCCGTCCTTTCCATCGACGAAATGGCCTGTCGCCTCATGGGTCGCGAACAAGGCCTGCTCCACGCGCTTGAGCTCGCCCGCGCCGTGAAACAATCCATCCGCACCCATGCCGGCGATACCCTCCGATGCTCGGTCGGCCTCGCCCCCAACCGTTACCTGTCCAAGATCGCCTCCGACATGGAAAAGCCCGACGGACTGGTCGCGCTTACCCCCGACATCCTCCAGGCGGCCATCGCCGGCCTCCAGCTGCGCGACCTCCCCGGCATTGGTGCCCGCATGGAGCGCCGCCTCCACGACGCCGGCATCCACTCCATGCCGCAGCTGCTTGCACTCGGCCGCGAAGGCATGCGCCTTCTTTGGAATGGTGCCGCCGGCGAAAAGCTCTGGTGGTGGCTCCAGGGCGAGGACTTCCTCGACCCCCACCTGGAGCACCAAAAATCCATCTCGCAAAGCCACGTCCTGCCGCCCGACCTCCGCTCCGACGCCGGGGCCTATGCCGTGCTCCACAAGCTGCTGCATAAAGCCGCCATGCGCCTGCGTGCCGCCCGCTTGTGGACCGCCCACCTCACCCTTACGGTCAAGTACGCAGCTCCCCGTGCGACGGAGGCCCGCAGCCCGCGCCTTCACCCATCCGGCATCTCCGGGACTGCCTGGTCGCAGGGCATCGCGGTTGCAGAGTGCCAGGACACCCAAACCCTGGTCGCCGCGCTTGCCGGCCTGTGGGCTCGACGCCCGCTCGGCCCCGCCCACACCGCTCCCTTTTATGTGGGTATCTGCCTCGGGCCGCTTGTGCCCGACCACCTCCATACCCCTTCGCTCTTTTCCGAGCTCGACGGGGAACGGAAGCGCACCCGGCTTTCAGGCGCCATGGACGCTATCAACGAGAAGTACGGCACCCACACCCTGGCGACCGCGAGCATGTTGCCGGCCGGCAGCTCCGCGCCCACCCGCATCGCCTTTACCAACATTCCGGATCTCTTCTGATACGAGTTTCAGACTGTCCCGCTTTCGGTCGGCAAGGCTGCGGAATTATTTCTCGACGCGGTTTGAGGAACCTGCATCATAACCCCCAGCAATGTCATGCGGCTGCAGGTATCGACCCGAAGGCCGCTCCTTCTGCGTGGTGACGCAGACCTTCACCCAGTGCATCACAGAGCCGGGACCCACTAAGTCCCTCGCACCACAATGTGCACCAACAGTAACAAATCTACAGTTCAATAGTTTCCACCGGAGATGACTCTATGACAGATGACCTCACAACCTTAGTGTGCCTGTTTCACCATCAGGACCAGGCGCAGGCGGCGGTTCGCGACTTACACGAAACCGGCATCCCGCAATCCTCCATCTCCCTCATCGGCGATTCCCAATCCTCTTCATCTTCTGCGTCCAGTTCCGGACCCCGGTCCACTGAGTCCGCGTTGGAAGAGCTCGGTATCCCCTCCCGCGATCTCGCGCACCTGCTGGCCGGCGTCAACCACGGCGGTGTCATCGTCGCCATTTCCGCCATTGCCGACCATGTATCCAAGGTCGAGGCCATCTTTGCGCGCCACAAGGCCACCAAGATCGACGAAGCCGTCATCAACGATCACGGCACCGACCGCGCCCTTGAAGCCGCGCCACTAGCCGCCGCGCCCTTGGCCGCCGCCGCCTCCATCCCCACCACCTCCGGCGAAACCGTCATCCCAGTCGTTGAGGAAGAAATGGTTGTCGGCAAGCGTGAAGTAAGTGCCGGTGGCGTTCGCGTTTATCGCCGCGTCGTTGAAATTCCCGTGGAAGAGTCCGTGACCCTCCGCGAAGAGCACGTCACCATTGATCGGCAGCCCGTTGATCGCGCCGTCAGTCAGGCGGATATTGCCATGGCCGGCGACCGCACCATCGAGCTGACAGAAACCGCCGAAGAAGCCGTGGTCGGCAAAAGCGCCCGCGTTGTTGAAGAGGTTCGCCTCGGCAAGGATGCTTCGGAGCGCACGGAGCGCATCCAGGACACGGTTCGCAGGACCGAGATCGAAGTCGAGGAAGTTGCACCCACCGCAACAGGCGCTGCCACCGGCACCACGCGCGGCGGTATCACCTCCGACCGGCTGTAATTTACCTCCCTATTTGTTGCTTGATCATCTTTACGTAACTTCCCAGGAGAACCACCGATGGCCGATCGTGTAAAAGTGTACGAAGAAAACAAGAAAAAAGGCCTGCCTATCTGGGCATGGCTGATTCCTCTGCTTATCCTGCTTGCCTTGCTGATCTACTTCCTCACGCGCCACCCTGCGGCCCAGTCCACTGCGGCAGCACCGGCTGCCGCTGCCGCGCCCGCCGCGGCCGGTGCTTTCCCTGACCTGGGTGTGGTTCACTTTGATACCGATAAGGCCACCCTGACCCCCGACGGCCAGGCGACGCTTCAACGCGCTGCCGCCGTTATGAAGGGCAACCCCAACGTCAATCTGCGTCTCGAAGGCTACACGGACAGCACGGGAACGCTGCCGCACAACGCGTCGCTTTCCGATCAGCGCACCTATGCAGTCGCGGACTATCTCAAGTCGCAGGGCATTGATGGCAAGCGTCTGACCGGCCAGGGATTTGGTCCGGCGGACCCGGCCGCCACGAACGCCACCAATACCGGCAAGGCCGATAACCGCCGCGTCGAACTGTTCTCACAACAGCAGTAACTTACCCTTCAAGGAGATCAATATGTCGAAAACAGTCGTAGGTTTGTTCAGCACGATGGCCCAGGCACAGCAGGTCAAGCAGCAGCTCCTCAGCAACGGCTACGAGCCGGCCAACGTCCGAGTTGTTGCCAGCTCCGAAGCAAACACAACCGGCAGCACCACTACGTCGGCCACCGGCACCGGGGCCGGTATCGGCGAAAAGATCAGCAACTACTTCCGTGAGCTCACGGGCGGCGACGAAAACGCCCACCGCGGCTACACCTCCGGCGTTCAGTCCGGTGGCGCCGTGCTGGCCGTGACCGTGGCCGATGCCCAGGCCAATGAGATCGCTTCCTTCCTCAAGCAGCAAGGTGCCCGCGACCTCGAAGGCGGTTCCACTTCCACCTCCGCAGCCACCACCGGCTATGCCGCCAACACCGGCTACACCTCTGGCACGGCCAGCACCGCCAACGTGACCGGCGAAACCGTCATCCCCATCATTGAGGAGCAGGTGGTTGTCGGCAAGCGCGAAGTGGACCACGGCGGCGTGCGCGTTTACTCGCACGTTGTTGAGATCCCCGTGGAAGCCGAAGTGGTTCTGCGCGAAGAGCACATCACCGTCGATCGGCAGCCCGTCAACCGTGCGGCGACCGAAGCCGACTTCCAGGCCGGCAGCGGCGGCACCATCGAGCTGAACGCCATGGCCGAAGAAGCCGTGGTCGGCAAGAGCAGCCGCGTGGTCGAAGAGGTTCGTCTCGGCAAGACCAGCTCCGAGCACACCGAGGCCATCCACGAGACCGTTCGCAAGACCGAGGTCGAAGTCGAAAACCTCCAGGCCGGCAGCAAGACCTCAGGCACTTATGCTGACGACCTGACCACCACCGGTAATAAGTCGAAGTACTAATCGCTGCTTCACTTCGAAGAAGACAAAGGCCGAATCCCGATTCGGCCTTTGCCGTTTCACTTGCACCCGTATCCCTAGGACATAGGAAAATATCCATGAGCCAATTCAACACCATCCCCAGCGACCCTTTCGCGGAAAACCAGAGCTATAACACGGTGCAGGTTTCCGGCATCATTGACGCCGCGCAGCCTTATACCAACCTCCAGCTCGCGGACGGCCAGGTCATCTGCCTCCCCACCCACCTGCTTTCGCCGCTTCCCGCATCTGAGGCCCAGGTCGCCAGTTCCGCATCCGGCTCCCGCTACGCCGAGCCCTCCGCGACGGTCATACCCCTGGTGGAAGAAAGCCTCATCGTCGGCAAGCGCACGGTCGAGACCGGCAAGGTCCTGCTCCGCAAAACCGTGCAGGAATTTCAACAATCCCTGGACGAATCCCTCGCCGTGCGTACCTTTGACGTCGAGCGTGTTGTGATCAATCGCACGCTTGACGCGGCCCCGGCCATCCGCTCCGAAGGCAACACCACCGTGTACCCGGTCGTCGAGGAGCGCCTGATCCTCACCAAGGAGCTCATCCTGAAGGAAGAAATCCGCGTGACCCAGCGCGATACCGAGCGCCGCGACACCCAGGTGGTCACCCTGCAGCGCGAACACATCGAGATCGAGCGCCACGCCGCAGCGGCCTCTTCCGACTCCACCCGCTAGTCAGCCCCGCCCCACTGTTCAGCGGTGCATCCAGCCAAGGTCCGGTCAATCGTGCAGCCTGGCACTCCAGCCCGCCGACCCCGCGCCGCACACAGGCCGTCTCGCCTCTCCCCATTGAGCGGCCTGCTTCCTCCGAGCGAGCCCCCGCCCGCATCATCAGCCGCGCTGCCACCCAGGCTCCCGCAGCCCGGACAACGAGCAGGGCTGGTAATTTCCGGGTTTGTACTAAGGACGCCTTACTGCAGGGACGTGCCCATGAACAATGTTCCAAGAAGCATGGCTGAGGTTCGAAGGCGGCGATAGGACTGGGTAGACCTTTTTTGAAGATCCATCCTGGTATGCAAGTAGCCCATGGCCCATACCACATAGACCAGAGATGCCGAAATCCCCGCCAATAAGTCGACGCTGAGGGTCAAGATGTCTCCAGGCCTCCAAATGGAAAGTCGCGCCCAATTTGTGAGCAAAATGATCGCCCAACACAAGACGGAGTAGCCATCGAGATGGCCCTTGTAGACAGCGCGTAGACAACGGCTTGCGGGGTCGGGATTAAATCTCATCCGTAAACTCCTGGCACGCATCGTAAGCCCCGGACGTCGATTGCTGCAAAAAAACCAAAGAATGGCAAGGTGTTGCACCGGCCAAGCCGGTGTAACTCGATCGCTGGCTGTCGGCATTCAATGTTGAAAGTAAGTTCCCATGGCCATCGCTGCGCGGCTTTGCCGGTCTTCTGTCAACTGCATTGGATCCCTCGAAGCGATCCCTTGATGTGTAACACGTCCCGGCGAACTTGCACATAGCCTGGCAGCTTGCCCCCTCCGCCGAGACTCCCCATTCAAAAAGCAGTGCAGCAGTGAACCTGGAGCGGGGAGTCAAAGCTCCTACAACAAGCTCTTATAAACTAAGCGAGCGGCGCTTCCTGCCAGGGCCGCCACACGCCCCATGCCCAGCGACTTCGCCCAACTCGTCAAGGCCCAGGCCGATATCGTCAAGATCGTCGGCGAGCACGTGCGCCTTCGCAAAGCCGGCGCGCAAAACTGGACCGGGCTGTGCCCCTTTCACTCTGAAAAATCCGGCTCCTTTTCCGTGCACCAGGCCCGCCAGTTCTTTCATTGCTTCGGCTGCGGTGCGTCCGGCGACGTGTTCACCTTTGTCCAACGCACCGAAAATGTCTCCTTCCCCGAATCGGTCAAGATCGTCGCCGCTAAAATGGGCATCCCGCTCCCCAAGCGCGAGTTCCACTCGCCCGAAGAAGCAGCCGAACACCGCGAACGCTCCAAGCTCATCGAGCTTCACGAACAGGCAAGCCTCTTCTTCGAGGAACAGCTCAATACCCCCGAAGGTGCCACCGCGCGCGAGTACCTGGCCGGCCGGGGCCTCAATGCCGAGGGCATCGCGCGCTTTCGCATCGGCTACGCCCCCGACTCCTCATCCGCCCTGCGCGGGCGGCTCGAGCGATCCGCCCCCCCGGAGCAGCTCCGCGAACTCCCCCGCCTGCTCCGCCTCGCCGGCCTGTTCACCGCAAAGGAGCAGGAAGACGGCACCCAGGGGCCGCTCTATCCGCGCTTCCGCAAGCGCATCACCTTTCCTATCTGCAATGAGGCCGGCCGCGTCATCGCCTTTACCGCCCGCGCGCTCGACCCCAACGAAAAGGCCAAGTACCTCAACTCGCCCGAAACACCCCTATACACCAAGGGGCAAGTCCTGTTCAACCTCCACAACGCCCGCCAGCCTATCCGCCAGCTCAACTTCGCCTTGCTGGTTGAGGGGCAAATGGACTGCATCACCGTTTCGCTTGCCGGCATCGGCAACGTCCTGGCCACCAGCGGCACAGCGTTTACCGAGGCACAGGCGCGCCTGCTTGGCCGCTACACCAAGCGCGCCATCGTCAACTTCGACCCCGACACCGCCGGCGCCAACGCCGCCGAAAAATCCATCGCCCTGCTCACCGAGGAAGGTTTCGAGGTCCGCGTCGTCACCCTTGAAGGCGGCCTGGACCCCGATCGCTTCGTCCGCGAGCGCGGCATTGGCGAGTACACGGCCGCGGTCCGCGCTGCCCGCCGCCACTCCGAATACCTGCTCGACCGCGCCCGGCAACTCCATCCCGCCGGCACCGCCCAGGGCAAAATCGACGCCCTCAACTACCTGCTCCCCCATATCCGCCGCATGCCCCACGCCCTCAGCCGCGCAGAGTTCGCCGGCGAAGCCGCGCCTCGCCTCGGCCTCGATTCCGCCCTGGGTCGGCAGGGACTCCAGGAAGCGGCCGCTGGCCGCCCGGCCGCCCTCGCCCCCCCCGGCCCGCCGCCCCCCCACCC
>CAXTYP010000112.1:0-8116 GCA_964248435.1 uncultured Acidobacteriaceae bacterium
CAGCGACGACTGGGACTGGACGCTGCGCCTCGCGACCAACCGGCCCCTGCTTCGGTTTCAAGGACACGGCCAGGCAGGCGGGCGAGGGGCCGGCACGGCCGCAGCGATCCCCGTGGTGATCGAGGGAGAGCGCGGGGACTCAACCCTCGTCGAAATCCGGCAGGGCCTGTCGCAGTTTGGACGCGGAGGATGGGAGCAGGGGGTTGCATGGCGAGCGCCGGTCGAGGGGGATCGTGCCCTGCTGTTCCGCGCGGAAACTTCGGTCGCCCCCGGCGGCGCACACCGCTTGCCGGGCCGTCTTTCCGGCACCCTCGCCTACCGGCAGGAGCTTGCCCCCGGGCGCTCCTGGACCACGGTGGCCAACCTTTCTGATCGACCCTCCATCCGTGCCGCCAGCGGCGGCGGACTGGCGATCGGACGCCTTCGCTCCGCAAGCACGGCGCGCCTCCCTGGCCTGGGCACCGTGAGCGCCGGGACAGAGTTTGAAGCGGCACGACTGGGCAACGGGCCCGCGGCGCTCGCGAGCCATCCCTTTGCGACGGTCACGCTCGGCGAGGGGCCGACGGAGGTCCAGTACCGGGTCAGTACCGCGCCCTCGATGGCAGGGGCGAGCGCATTCGAGGGAACGGACGAAGCGCCGCCCGCGCTGGTCGAAAGCAACGGGCGGCTCGCGATGGAAGCGGGATTGCACCAGGAACTCCGCCTCCGTCGCAAATTGGGCAGCAGTTGGACGGCGGAAGCCGCGGTGTTTGAAGACACGCTCGGGCATCCCGTGGTCCAGGGTGTGCTCCAGGGCAGCCTCCAGGGCGCATTTCAAAGGTCGATGCCGGGCACAAGCGGCCAGGGCAACGAGGCAGCGATCGACAGCAACAACGTGCTTTACGACCCCGGCACCGGCATTATCGCGGTTTCAGGCCATGGCTACAGCCATGGCGGCGTCATGGGGATGCTGCGCGACCAGCTCAGCCCGGACACCTGGCTTTCCCTGCGGTACGCGATGGGTGACGCCGAATCGCTCCCGCAGCCACTCACCCGGCCTGCCTCCCCAACGACCCCTGCCGTTTCAGCCCATGGGACCTTAGAGGTCGCAGAGGAGGCAGCACCGGGCGATTTGCCCGGCTTTAAAGCGCGCACCGCGTCTTCGGTCACCGTGGCCGGCGGCACCCGCCTGCCCGTCACCCGTACAGCCATCCGCGGCGGCTACAACTGGCAGCCGTTCTCGACGCTCACGCCGGTCGCCCCTTTTGCGACCGAGCGGGACGACGCCGGCGCTTACCTGGGCTTTTCGATCCGGCAGCCCTTGGGGCATGAGCACGCCGCCCATGGAAGGATCGAAGCCGTGCTGGACGTCCGCAACCTGCTGGCACAGGGTTACAGGCCTTTTCTTTCCAAGGACGGCACCATGGTCTACTTCGCGCAGTCGCAGCGCTGCTTCGCGGCCGGGTTTGAGTTCTCGTTCTAGGCTCCTCCCGCAATCAAGAGCATTCCGGGCCTCCGGACGCCATCGCGAATCCGTTCGGTATGCGGCCTGGTGGGCCTGGAGTGGGCCTGGATATCGGATGAATCGACTCTTTGGGATTTCCATAGAGAGCCAACGAACGATGGGCTCTATGTGAGGATTCAAGAGGTCTACGGCGTGGACGTCTCGGATGTTGAGTCTGCCAAACTCTGGGCCATCTTCGAACGGATCGAGAAAAGCCGGCACCCGCTCAAACCTGACGATTCATGAAGGATGGGGCCCGTCACCACTCGCTATACGGGCGCCCATCGGTCGAGGTCTGCCCTGACCCGGAGTGGACGTTGGTGATGCCGCCCGAGGCCTGGTCCACGCTTTGTAGCGTGTCGTCTGTATCTGTCACCCAGGTGGTGTCGCTCTGCGTCATCGGGTCGCGCGGCAACTCCTTCAGGTAGCCGGCCTGCACCACTTCGTCCAACGCTTGCGGCGCCTTTTCCTTGTCCATGGTGAACGAGTCAATCGCCTGCCGCATCACGTGCAGATCTTCCTTCAGCACCGCTTCACGCGCGTTTTTCAAGGAGCCCAGGTAGCTTGGGATCGCAATGGCTGCCAGCACGCCGATGATGAGCATGACAATCATCAACTCGACCAGGGTGAAGCCATGCTCGGAATGCTCGCGCCGGTGGCAGCTTTTTACCATGTCGAGTACTTGGTCCCGTCAAGGGCCGTGCCCTCGCTTTTGGTGTAGACGTCAAATAGATTCTGACCGCCGAAGGAGGTGGAATCCGCGTCATCCTGCATGGATCGCTGGCCCCATTCATCCTTGTTGGTCATGGGATCAATCGGGATCTTGCGCAGAAACTTGATCTTTTTGCCCTGAACATCGACCCCCTGCACCAGGGTGGTGAGATCGGGCGGGTAGTTCATCGAATCGACCTTGGTGCGAAATGCCCCCCGGTCGGCCGCGTCCTTATACCGGTCGATCGCAGTGCGCATGGTCCACAGGTCATAGCGAAGCTCCCGCTCCTTTTCGCGCTTTTTCTCAAAGCGCGCGATGGGCACCGCGGCCGATGCCAGGATGGACAGGATGGCGACCGTCACGATCAGCTCAACCAGTGTGACACCGGTTTCGCCACGTAGAAAGCGGAAGCCGGCACCGGCCTTGTCGCGAGTGCAGCTTTCATCGGCCTTGGTGAAGGGCGCGTTGCGGCGGAAACGCCAACAGCGGGGGAAGCGCTTTAGGGTCCGGCGGTTCACTGGATGTGTACGACCCCCTGCGCCCCGGTGGCCGGGATCGGCTGCCCCTTGCTGTCGCGCACCACGGGCCGGGTGATCGCAACGGCGGCGTCGCCCTTTGCCTTGGCCTGGAAGGTAAGGGTGCACAGCGTGCCGGATCCTGAAACCCCGGCGACCCCTGGCGGCCGTGAGGTCGAGATCGAAACATTGCCGGCACCGTCATCGCGGTGCACGAGCGAAATTGCCTGTCCGTCGCGTCCCAGCAGGTCGCCTACATCCACATTCACCAGCTGCAGCTTCGTCTGGTCATAGGTAAGCTGCATGGGCGCCGCGTACACATCCGTGCCGCCCGTGAGCATGACCTTCTCCTGAAAGGTGTTGCCGACCGACTGCGTGAGGTTGGAGGGTACGAGTTGAAGCGCGACCGGGGTGGGGCTGCCGCCCGGTGGATGCGGGATGGCGGCTGGAGTGCCGGAAGTGACGGGTGTGCCGCCCGGGGGCATGCCGGCTTGCGCTGTTTGCTGCGGCGTTACAACCTGGCCCGGAATGGCGCCGCTCATCTGCGCGGGGTTAGTGCCCGCGGGGATCTCCGCCCGTGGGGCGGCCAGGTTCGGGATGCCGGTCGGCTTCGCTGCTGCGGGGGCTGTTGTTTCGCCGTCCTCCTCCTCGCTCGAGGGCGACCAGAGCCGGCGCAGTTGAATGTCGTTGGTGGTGCCGCTGTCGATCTGCTTCAGGTTCAAAGGCGAAATATCCGCTGCGCGCACGATATGCGGAATCAGCAGGAAAACGATCTCATCATCGCTGTCGTTATCGGTTTGCGAGCCGAAGATGTATTTCAGGATCGGCAGCTGCGCCAGGCCCGGGTAACCCGATAGCGCCTTGCTGCTCTGGTGCTGGAGCAGCCCGCTCAGGATCGTGGCTTCGCCTTCACGCAGACGGATCGTTTGATCGCTGGTGCGCTGGGTGATGATGGGCTCGTTGATGCCGCCGAGGTTTTCGGTTCCGTTGGTCGAGGAAACCTCGATCTTCAGCTTCATTGATACATCGCGGTCGTAGTGCACGGTCGGCTTCATGTCGACATTGACGCCGATATCGAGGTACTGGAACTGCGTGTTGACGAGCGACGAGGTGACGGCAGTGGCCACGCCGGCCTGGTAGGATCCGGTCGCGACCGGCAAGCGTTCGCCGATCTTGACAATCGACTCCTGCCCATCGGTCGCGCGCAGGCGCGGGCTTTGCAGGATCTTTGTCGAGGAGTCAGTCAACAGGAGGTTGATCTGCGCTTGTCCAATCGAGACCGCGAAGTTCGTCGAGTTGAGGTGGGCGAGCTGGTTCAACTGCAGCTGGGTACTGCTGCTGGCCGGGGTGGAGCTTCCACTTGTGGACGCCGTGGAAGTGGTTCCTGTAATCGCGTTGCTCTGCTGGAAGTTGATGGACGCCGTTTGCGGCAGCTGGATGCCGATGGTGCGCGCCTTGGTCCGGCTCACTTCGAGGATCGCGATATCGACCACGACCTCCGGCCGGGCCTTGTCCAGGTCGTTGATCAGCTTGCCGGCCAGCAGCAGCTCGTCCGGGGTGCCCCGCATGATGATGGCGTTCTGACTGGGCACGCCGTACAGCTTGGCTGTGACAAACACCTGGCGCAGCGCCGTTTGAATATCATTCAAGTCGTTCTGTTGCGACACGTTGGTCAGGTAGAAGGTTTGGACCGCCTGCTCGTCGAGCTCCGTGCGCTTGATGCGGGTATTCTGCGCCACAAAGATGGCATTTGGCGTGATGGGTCGCCAAAATGTGCCGGAAACCGTGGCCAGGATACGCAGCGCGTCATCCACATCCACGTTGTTCAGGTCGAGCTGCAAGCGGCTCGAGTGGTAGTCCGGGTCAAACAGGACGTTGATGCCCGACAGCTTGCCGATGGTTTGGTACAAGACCTTGGTGTCGTCCATGGCATGCACGGTCAGGGGTTCGTTCGACATCGGCTTGAGCATTGCGGGGCCGCCCAGGTGAAGCAGCTGCTTGCGCTCAAGCGGCGGGATGGCGGACTCAGGTGCGGGGGCATTGGCTTCGCCGTCCATCTTCTGCCGGGTCACTCGGATGTCCTGCGAAGCGAGCTCGTTCGAGGGATCGATCTCGAGCGCTCGGAGGAACTCGCTCAGCGCGCCGGTGTTGTCGTCCGCGTCACGCAGTCGCTCGCCGTGCTTCACATGCGCGGCCGCCGCATCCAGGCGCAGGCGCTCGTACGAGATCTTGAAGCGCTCGTCAGCAGGCTTTTTCTGGTAGGCCTTGGCGTAATCGTTGTAAGCCGCTTCCACATCGTCACGGGCTTCAGCGGCACGGCCGTCTTTATAGAGCTTGTTGGCCGATTGCGCCATCGCCTGCGGAGGAGCAACAGCAAGCGCGGCGGCGGCGAGGGTCAGAGGCAAGCCCCAGCGGGTCAAACGAATCATGGAACTCCAGAAAGGCGGGTGATGGATGGGCTTAACGGGCCAGGGCAGGGGTTCTGCGCCGGCGTCCTGCTGCCTCTGTCCTATAGACGAACGTGGGCAAAGTATAGCATCGTGAATTTGCGAGATTTGACACTCCCATCCCCGGCCGAGGCTTCAAGCCGGCTCGTCTGTGGCGCGGAACCGCTCCACGCGCCGCTCCGGATCGGGATGGCCGGTTGTTAAAAGGCAGGCTTTTCAGTTCGTCTCCCTTCTACATTCTTCCGCCTGCGACCCGACCGCTACACTGGAAAGGTTGCATCCGGCCTCCATGACACTGGACCGGCATCCATCCACCTGAGCGCAAACGAGACCCAGTATGGCACGGCAATCAACCTACCAGACCCAGCCCGCGGCGCGGGCAGCCGAGGCTCCGAAATCGGGCCCGCGCGATCCCGTGGCCTCAGGCGAGCGGGACGCCGCGCAGAACCGGGCTGCCGGGCACAATTATTTCCTGATGGACCGCTACGAGGCGGGCGTGGCCCTGCGCGGTTCCGAGGTCAAAAGCATCCGCGAAGGCAAGGCCAATCTCAAGGACAGCTATGGCCTGCTTAAAAATGGCGAGGCCTGGCTGCTCAACGCGCATATCGGCGCTTACTCCCACACCGGGTTTGACTCGCACGACGCTGTGCGCACCCGCAAGCTGCTGCTCCATGCAGGAGAGATACGCAAGCTGATCGACCAAACGCAGGCCAAAGGTTTGACGCTGATTCCAACCCGGCTCTACTTTCGGGGCGGCAGGGTCAAGTGCGAGCTGGCCGTGGCGCGCGGCAAGCAGGAGTGGGACAAGCGCGCCACTGAAAAGAAGCGCGATGCCGACAAGGAGGCCCGGGCCGCGGTAGCCCAGGCCAAGGGTTAAGGAGGCTCGTTCGAGCATTTCCTCCTTAGCCAAAGGCCAGATACGGAGGGTGGCATGGCTTTTCCGTTAAAAAAAGCCACAAGGAAAGCATCTTTGCTCGTGATGGCATGACGGAAGATGCTCGTTTAGAAAACGAGTTTTTCGCGGTTGACCATAGCTTTGAAGTTGAAGTTCACCCCGGCGTTCAGACCCTGCTCATTAAAGGTTTGCGCCCGGCTGCCAACGGCGTGCGTGTAATAGCCGAAAGCCGTGATGCCCGGGGCCACTTCCAGCGCGGCATGGGCGAAGGGCCGCTTTCCTAGCCCGTACGTGTCACCGTTCAGGGTAAATCCGACGGCATGGAGGAACCGGCTGCCGTCATACAGTGCGTAGTCTTTGTCGATGGACGCAAAACCGAGGTCTCCGCTCAGCTTCCCAACCTTTTTTTCAGCCGACACGGCAAAGCCGGCAGCTCCCCTGACAATCAGCGGCGCGACCGGGCCGACAGGTGAATGCGCAACCCCTGGAAAGGTGATGGCGTTCAAACGCTGGTACAGCTCCAGGCGCACCTTGTCGACGGCTTTGCTTTCCCCAATCTTGCCCACGGCGGCTTCTCGAAGCGTGTGAGTGCCGACCTGCCAGGTGTACTCGCCGGAGACCCCGATCCGTTCACTCAACTGCTTTTTGGCCGCAAGCTGCCGGTAGTTGAAGTTCTCAAGGCTTGAGCCGCGTACAAAGAAGTTGACCTTGTCCAGGTCACCGAAAAAACCATTCGTGAACGAGACTTCATCGACAAACAGTTGCTTCGGCGCATGCAGCCGAACTCGTTCGCCCGAAATATACCCATCTTCGTCGAAACTCGTGATCTCGCTCGACAGCCCGCGTTCAATGCCGAAGGAACCGAATTCAACAGAAAGGGGCTTGACCGGTGACACATCCAGGTACAGTTCACGCATATAGAACTGCCAGCCATTGGAGTAAGTCTTTGTGGAAGCGCCGGCTGGATCCGCGAAAACGGAACGGATTTTCTCCTGGTTCTGCGCAGGGGTCAGATAAGCTATCATCCTAGGATCACGGACCCGGGAAAGAAAAGAGTCTCCCGTGAAGTTCGAGTACGCCCAATTGAAGTACCGTCCAGAGGACGCGCGGAAGCCGATCGAAACCCGTGCGGCGGCATCGACTTTGACCTTGCCGATGATGAGCGATCGAGCCTGGGCGTTCTCGAAGTCGTGAAAACCGCCTGTGGCGAATGCGTTCCGGTAGCGCTCAGAGTGAGAAAAGCTGTCCAGGGCCAGCCATCGGTTAAATAAAGGCTTGGGCGGCAAGGCCGGCGCACTGCCCTGGACCTTGATGATGGCCGGATCGCTGCCGGTCGGTTCACAGAACGCAACGTGGGCGAAACCCGTCAGAGCTGTCAAAGCAAGAATGGCTGGAAGCGTACGATGGGCGATCATTCACGGCACCTGCAAGGGAATTTGTCTTCCTTCCTATCGGCAGGTTCCACCCACCGTTCTATTCCAATTGTGAAAGTATTGTGACTTCGGTGCCAGCCCTTATCGTTGCACGGCTGAGATAAAGCAGATTCCGAGCTCGTTCCGGCGCTTGCCTACCGGTTGTGCAACAACGGGCTACCCTGCCGTTCGCGCGGCCAAGGCCCGTGCGCGTTATTGTTAAAAGGTGAAACCTGAACTCCGCTTCGCCCTTGTTTCCGAGCTTCCCGCCGAGCTCCTTGTCATCTTCACCGTGGACCAGAGCGCGGGCAGCGGTCCAAACGTTAAAGCCGCCCCGTTCCCGCTGACGGTTTCGCAAACCGTGCATGATTCTGTTGGCGACATACTCACCAGCGGCGAGTTCCGGTCGGCCGCGAATGAAACACTGCTGATCCACAGGGCACCCAGCTTTGCGGCTAAAAGGCTGCTGCTGATCGGGCTGGGCAAGGCGGCGGCCGGCGGCAAGGGGCCCGATACGATAGCGCTGCGTAAAGCCGCGGGTGCGGCGGTGCGTTTTGCCAGGCTGCGCGGGTTGCGCGAGCTGGCGATTGCGCTGCCCGAGTCCGTCGTTGAAGCCTCGGATGGCGAGGCCGCGCGCGCGGTGGTTGAGGGC
>CAXTYP010000113.1:0-8047 GCA_964248435.1 uncultured Acidobacteriaceae bacterium
TCCGTAGCGCGCCGCCACGCGGCCTCGCCAGTGCAGGCCCACGCCAAACGGCTGCTGCCAAACAGCCCGGAAAAGCGGGACCGCCGCCAGCACGACCAGCGCATAGCTGAAAGCTTCGGTCGGAACAAGCCAGCGCGGATCAGTTTTCAGCAGGTCCGCCAGGTCGCGAATCGGCAGGTGTCCGTAGAGGTGTGTCTGCTGCACTGCGAAGAGGGAAGCAAACTGGCCGCCAAGGACCAGGACCACCATGACCACCAGCAGGAGCAAGGCATGGCCAAGGTTGGGCCCAACGGCCAGGAGGCTTGGTGCGGGTGCTTGGTACCCGATTTCGTGCCCGAGCCCGGTTTCGTCTCCAGTTTCGTCCCGGGTTGCATTCCCGACTTCGTCCCGCGCCGTGGGCGACTCCGGCGGGCTCAATGCACCAGCTCCTTTTTGCGTGTTCTTGCGGGTTTGAGGGGCTGTGCGGGTGGCGGCTCCACGTGGGCGGCGACATAGCGTTTCAGAAACGCGCCGGTGTGCGACTCGGCGACCGAAGCGACCTGCGCCGGCGTCCCTTCAGCAACGATGCGGCCGCCGCCCTCGCCGCCTTCCGGACCCATGTCGAGGATCCAGTCCGCATTGCGAATGACATCCAGGTTGTGCTCGATAATCAGCACCGTGTTGCCCAGGTCGGTCAGCTTGTGCAGCACGTCCAGCAGCTTCCGCACGTCGTCAAAATGCAGCCCGGTGGTGGGCTCATCCAGCAGGTACAGGGTTTTGCCGGTCTGCCGCTTCGACAGCTCACGTGCCAGCTTCATCCGCTGCGCTTCGCCGCCGGAAAGGGTCGTCGCGGCCTGACCCAGGTGGATGTAACCAAGCCCTACATCGACCAGTGTTTGCAGCTTGTTGCGGACCTGCGGGATGTCGGCGAGCACAGGCAGTGCGTCGGCGATGGAAAGCTCCAGCACGTCGGCGATGGAATAGCCGTTGAAGCGGACCGCGAGCGTTTCCCCGTTGTAGCGGCGGCCGTTGCAGATGTCGCATAGCACGTAAACGTCGGGCAGAAAGTTCATCTCCACGCGCTTTTGCCCATCGCCCTGGCAGGCCTCGCAGCGGCCGCCTGAAACATTGAACGAAAAGCGCCCGGGTTTGTAGCCGCGCTCGCGCGATTCCGGCAGCATGGCGAAGAGGTCCCGAATGGCGGCGAACACACCTGTATACGTGGCAGGGTTGGACCGCGGGGTGCGGCCGATCGGCGACTGGTCGATGCGCACCGCCTTGTCGATTTGCTCGAAGCCCTCCATACGCCCGTGTTCGCCCGGCTCTTCGCGCGAGCCGTACAGCTCCTTTGCGAGTGCGCGGTACAGTGTGTCGTTGACGAGCGTACTTTTACCCGAGCCTGAAACACCGGTGATGACCGACATGACGCCCAGCGGAATCCGGGCCGTCACGTTGAGAAGATTGTGCTCGCGCGCTTCTTCCACCGTGATCCACTTGCCCGTAAGCGGTCGCGGCGCTTCGCGATGCATGATGTCAGTCTCGCCCGACAGGTAGCGGCCGGTGAGCGAGCCGGGCGCCGCCATGATCTCTGCCGGGGTGCCTTCGGCGATCACGAAGCCTCCGAGCTTGCCCGCGCCGGGGCCCAGGTCGAGCACGTAGTCGGCGTGCCGGATCGTATCCTCGTCGTGCTCCACCACCAGCACCGTGTTGCCCAGGTCGCGCAGCGACTCGAGCGCCGCGATCAGGCGCATATTGTCGCGCTGGTGGAGGCCGATCGAGGGCTCGTCGAGCACGTACAGAACGCCGCGCAGCCGCGAGCCGATCTGCGTGGCCAGCCGAATCCTCTGCCCTTCGCCGCCGGAAAGCGTGGCCGCGCTGCGGTCAAGCGACAGGTACGAAAGCCCAACCGCGTTCAGGAACTCGAGCCGCTCCACGACCTCGCGGCGCAGGCGCTCGGCGATCATCGCGTCGCGTGAGGAAAAATGCAACGAGCGTGCCGCATCGAGAGCTCGGTTCAGCGGCATTTCCGTGTACTCGGCGATTGAAAGCTCGCCGACCCGCACCGCCAAGGACTCCGGCCGCAGCCGCCGCCCCTTGCAGGCCGGGCAGGGCGAGGCCGACATGTAGCCCAGCATCCATTCGCGGTAGCTTTCCGAGCGCGACTCCTTCAGCGAGTCACGCAGCCAGGGAAGAATGCCGTGAAAGCCGGTGCGGGGGCCTTCAGCCTTGTCGGGTCCATGCAGCAGCGTGTCCTGCTGCTTCTTTGAAAGTTGTTCAAACGGCTGCTTCAGGTTGATCTTGTAGCGTGCGGCTGCCAGTTCGATGAGCTTGATGAGGTACTGGGATGACGCGCCCGGCCCCAACGCGCCGTCCAGCAGCGGCTTGCTCCAGTCTCCAATGACCTTGGCCGCGTCGAAGTCATAGATGGAACCCAGGCCGTTGCAGGACGCGCAGGCACCATAGGTGCTGTTGAACGAGAACGACCGCGGTTCCAGCTTGGGCACGTCAAGCCCGCAGTTGGGGCACGACATGGACGACGAGTAAAGCTGCTCCTGCGACGGACCGTCACCGCTGCCGTGCACCTGGATGACGACCAGTCCGTTTGCCATTTGGAGAGCTTTCGCGATCGAGCCCTCAAGCCGCTTGCGGTCCAAGTCCGGCTTGAGCACCAGCCGGTCCACGGCTGCTTCAATGGTGTGGTTTTTGCGTCGCTCCAGCGTGACGGGCTCGGCCAGGTCGCGCATGGTCCCATCGATGCGCGCACGAAAACCCTGCCCGTCCAGCGAGTCGAGCAGGTCCTTGAACTCGCCCTTGCGGCCGCGTACGACCGGCGCGAACACGGTGATGCGCTCGCCCGGCGCCAGCGCCAGCACCCGGTCCGTTATTTGCTCCAGTGTTTGCCGGGAGATCGCCAGCCCGCAATTGGGGCAGTGCGGCACGCCTACCGAGGCGTAGAGCAGGCGCAGGTAGTCGTAGATCTCCGTGATGGTGCCGACCGTGGAGCGCGGGCTGCGATTGGTCGTTTTCTGTTCGATCGAGATCGCCGGGCTTAGGCCCTCGATGGAGTCCACATCGGGCCGCTCCAACTGGTCCAGGAACTGGCGGGCATAAGGAGAAAGGGTTTCGACGTACCGGCGCTGCCCTTCGGCGTAGATCGTGTCAAAGGCCAGCGAACTTTTGCCCGAGCCGGACAGCCCGGTCACAACGGTCAGGGTATTGCGCGGAATGCGCACATTGATGTCGCGAAGATTGTGCTGGCGTGCGCCGCGGACAGAAATATGGGTGATAGCCATCAGTTTTCAGGTATCCGATGCCGCAAGAATGGAAAGGCCGCAACCGTTTTGCCGGGGCCGAAACGTGGGACCATGACTTTCGGAATACCCGGATGCAGATTCCGTGTGAAAAACTGACGCTTTACCATGAACTTCCTGCGAGAATCGCCGATAGATAGAGCGTATGCGGGAATGCCCGGATGCGCCACTCCACGCATCTGACACCTTCAGGAGAGCAAACGTACCATGCAGGACATGATGAACCTACTGATGCTGCTTTGCGCCATTGTGGCTTCGCTCGCGTTTGGGATGCTTTCAGCCCTGGTGCTCTGCCGGGGTGCGTTTGCGGCTTTTCGTTTCCATGCCAATTCAGTCACAAGCGGCAAGCTGAGCAAGGCTGCGATCTCTTCCTAGGTGTTTCCGGGTGTGGAGGTTCCCGCGCAGGTTCCCGGGCGGGTCCCATGGTGAAGTGGGCTCAATGGCTGCTGTGGTCTGCCGAAATTACGACAGGCAAGCCCCGGTCGAGAGCAGTTGGAAAAGATTTGCTCACGGGATGCACAAGGCACTCCGAAACTTCATAGGCCTTGGCCGGACGGGCAGGGCGCGCTTGCGCACCGGGAAGTAACCCCGGCACAGGCGGGGAGGAGACAGCCTTGAACGCGAAGGATCGTGCGCGGCGCGTGGGGAGGCTGGTCGGCGAGTTCTTCGAGGACCAGTGGTTTGACCGCACGCGTCAGGTTCGCACCTCGGGAGACGTGCTGCTGCCGGCGGCCGGTATCGCTGCCGAGGCAGCCGGCGACAGCGAGTACTACATGCCCGCCCGGCCGCGCCACATCCGCGAAGCTTTTCGTGAAATGCCGGTCAGCGATGTGTCCGAGTTCACCTACGTGGACCTTGGTTGCGGCAAAGGCCGGTCCCTTTTTGTCGCGGCCGAGCTGCCGTTCAGGCGGATCATCGGCGTTGAGCTTTCCGCGCTCTTGTACGGGCAATGTTGTGCCAACCTGCGCAGCTTTCGTCTCCGGACGAAGCAAAACCGCAGACAGATGGACGCGGTGCAGGCGAACGCGAAGGATTGGGCGTTTCCCGAGGGAAACCTCGTCTTGTACCTGTTCAATCCTTTTGGACGGGACACCATGGCGCGCGTCCTTCAAAATCTCGACGCAGCGCGGCAGGGGCGTCCACGTCACGTGATCGTGATCCTGCTGTGGCCGAAGTGCGGCGACCAGGTGGCTGCGCTGGAAGGAATGGTGCTGCGCTGCGAAAAGAAGGAGTACCAGATCTTTGAAGCCCATGCCCTGACAAATTAAGGGCCGGCTGTGAGGTGTACGGTTCGCAAAAAGTCGTAGTTGCCCGAGGGCGACAGTGTGATCGGGCCCAGGCGTTTGTTCACAACCGCGACCGTATCGAGATACCAAAGATCCAGCGTTGGCAGGTCGTGCGCGAGCTGCTGCTGCACGGCAACATAGTCGCGGATCTGCGCTGCCCGGTCGGGGTTGGTGGAAGCGTCAGCCAACAGCGCGTCCACGCGCGGGTTGCTGTAGTAGCCGCGATTGGCACCATGCGGCGGCCACCGCGTCGACGAGTAGGCATAAGCGAGAATGTCGGGCGCTTCGTTGCCGCCGATCCAGTTGGACAACGCCATCGCGAACGCTCCCTTGGTCATGTCGGCGTAAAAGGTCGCGAACTCGTAGGAGCGAATGTCGAGCGCGATGCCGATGCGCGCGAGCTGCGCCTGCATCACGGCGCAGACCAGCCGGCGGGTCTCGTCGGTGGAGCTTTTGAGCACGAGGTGAAACCGAATGCCATCGTGGCCGCGCCGGTAGCCGGCGGCGTCAAGCAGGGCGTTGGCCCGGGCGGGGTCGAAGGGGTGCTGCTCCATCTCGGGCGCAAAGGCCCAGTGCTCGGGCGGCAGCACGCTGTTGGCGATGCGGGCCCGGCCGTCGAACAGGGTCCGGATAATGAGCGGCCGGTCCGTGGCCTCCGTAATCGCGGTGCGAACGCGCACATCGCGCAGAAAGCGGTCGCGATCGTTCATGACGATGTACAGCATGCTGGTGCCGGGCGCGGTCTCGATGCGCAGCTTTCCGTCACGAGCGAGAGTATTCAGAACGTCCGTCGGCAACGCGTTGACCTCGAAGTCGGCGGAGCCCTTTTGCAGCTCCAGAGCCCGGGTAATCGCATCGGGTACAACCGCGAAGCGTACGGTGTCGAGGGCCGGCGGGCCGCCCCAGTAGCCGGGATTGCGACGAATGACGACGTCCTTGTCCTGCTCCTCGCTGACGAAAATAAACGGGCCGCTGCCGACTGGATGCTTGCGGAACTCGCGCCCGCTGCCGTAGGGGATGACCCCGAACGCGGCATCGCAAACGTTGAGCAACAGGGCGGTATCGGGAGTTTTAAGGTGCACGATGACGGTGGACGGGTCCGGCGCTTCGACCGACTTCCAAGTGCGGTACGCGGCGGCTTTGACGGTCGGGATCGAGCCGTCGAGGATGGTGTCGAGCGACCATTTCACATCGCGCGAGGTGAGCGCCCGGCCATCGGCGAAGCGCACGCCGGGTCGCAGGTGAAAAACATAGGTGAGCGGGTCGGGCTGGTTCCAGCTGGCGGCCAGCTCGGGTGCGATCTCGAAGTGGGCGTCGCGGCGGACCAGCGCGTCAAACAGGAGCGCGTCGATGCGTTCGGACTGGGCGTCGGTACCGACGCGCGGATCGAGGTTGGCCGGGCTCGACTCAATCAACACAGTGACCTGGTTGGCCGGAACCTTGCCTGGGCCGCAGCCGGCGAGCAGCAGCGCGAGCGTGAACAAGGCAAGCGCTCTAAGCACAGGTCACCTGCCCCAGCACGACGGGCTCCCTCGCGCCCGTTGCCGACGGGACGTTGGCAGGGCGGCCATGGTGGCTCATGTAAGCCAGCAGTGCAAAGGCTGCGGCCTCCTTCGCTTCGACCGGCAATGGCGTAGGCAGCGAAGGGTCGTCGGAGGTGAGGACGCGGACGTTATCGGGGGCGAGTTCGTCGGCGATCCACCCGAGCAAAGTGCCGTTCTTCGCGCCGCCTCCGGAGACAATCAGGTCGATCTCGGTCCCGTGACTGCGCGGAAGCACGAAGTGGCGCAGGGCGAGCGCGATAGAGTCGGCCGTGATGGCGGTCGCGGTCGCGATCGCGTCGGCGGGGTTCTCGGTGTACTGTTCGCAGCGCTTCAACAGATCCAGCGCAAAGCGGTCGCCGAACTGCTCGCGGCCGGCGGAGCGCGGCGGCTCCTGCGCAAAAAAGGAATGGTTTTGCATGGCGAGCACCAGGGGTTCCATCCGGCGGCCGGTCGCGGCAATCGCACCGCCTTCGTCGAACGGGCGGCCAAAGAGCCTGCGCGTCAGCGTGTCGATGACCATGTTGCCGGGGCCCGTGTCAAAGGCGAGCACCGGGGCATCGCTGCCGGCCGGCGGCACGACCGTGAGATTGCCGATGCCGCCGATGTTCTGGAGCACGCGGGTGCGGACCGGATGCCGATAGAGCGTGATATCAAGCAGGGGCACCAGCGGCGCGCCCTGGCCGTCGGCCACCATGTCCGCCGGGCGAAAGTTGGAGATCACCGGGACGCCCGCGGCTGCCGCGAGCGGGGCCATTTCGCCGATCTGCCAGGTGCAGCGGAAGCGTTCGCCGGCAAACGGCTCGCCGGGCGTGCCCTGGTGGTAGATGGTCTGCCCATGGCAGCCGACCAGATCGACCGGCACCGGCTCTTCGGCGAGCATGCGTTGGTAAGCGTCGGCGTAGGCCAGGCCCAGCCGCCAGTGAAGGCGCGCGAGTTCTGCCACGCTGATCTGCCGTGCATCCTGGGCGGCCAGTACTGCGCGGCCCAGCGCGGGCTCAAAAGGGAAGCCGCGGTGGGCCAAAAGCTGCAGGCTAACCGCATCGTTTGTACCAGGCTTGATCCGCACCAGGGCGATATCGACCCCGTCGGCGGAGGTGCCGCTCATCATGCCGGCCACGGTCAAGGGACGAAGGGTGCTCATGAAGCGTCGCCCGCGTCGGTGGCGGCAGCCACGCGCTGTTGTGCTTCGACTTCAATCGTGAACAGGTGGATATTGGAGCGAATACGGGCGATCTGGGCCGCGGTGCTGTTTTGAGGAGGGTGCGGACTCAGCAGGCCGGACTTGGAAAGCCGCACCCGCTCGGAGGTGCGGCGAACCCGCAGCCGAAACACCTGCGAGCGCTCGGCCTCGGCCAGCACGGCCTCGTAGGCACGAAAAACCAGTGCCGGGTCCTTGCAGACTTCCAGGAGGTCGGAGCCAGCGGCGATGGCCTGGACGGCGGCCTCCTCGATGCTCATCTTCGTCAGCAGACCGCCCATCTCCATGTCGTCGGACACGATCAGGCCGTTGTACTCGAGCCGGCGGCGCAGGGTGTCGGTGATCCAAAAGCGTGAAACGGAGGCGGGGCGTTCTCCCTCGCGGCCCACCCTGGGGTAGGCGGCGTGGGCCACCATGATCATGGGCAGGCGCGTGCCCAGTTCGCGATACGGCTTCATGTCTGCGTCCCAAAGCTCGTTCCAGGTCCGCCCGATGCGCGGCGTCGCGGCATGGGAGTCGAGGTTGCCGGCGCCGAGACCAGGGAAGTGTTTGCCACAGGCGAGCACCCGCTCGGAGCGCAGGCCCTGTAAAAAGGACCTTGCGTACTCGATGACGGCGTCCGCGGTCGGGCCGTAGACGCGTGTCCGCATCACCGGCGCGGACTGCGGCAGGGCCAGGTCAAGGACAGGGGCGAATGTTGTGTTAAAGCCAAGCAGTCGCGCGGCTCGT
>CAXTYP010000114.1:0-8045 GCA_964248435.1 uncultured Acidobacteriaceae bacterium
TGGTCAGGATCATCGGCGTCTTCGACATGCGCGTGTTGACGAGATTGCCAAGCGTATTTCCCAAGCCGGGTGCGGTGTGCACGTTCACAAACGCCACGGTCCGCGTGGCTTGCGCATAGCCGTCGGCAAGGGCCAGCACAGAGGCTTCCTGCAACCCAAGCACGAAGTTGAAATCACTGGGGAAGTTCTTCAGAAACGTTTCTTCGGTCGAGCCCGGGTTGCCGAACACGGTGGTCAGGCCGAGCTTGCGCATCAAGTCGTACGTTTCATCGCGAACGGTCGACATGGAAGCTCCTTAGGGGTGTCGATGCATGAGCTGCGAAAACGGAAACAGCCGAGTGCGTCGCGGGATGCTCGTGCCCGCCTTGCCCACGAACAAGTTCTTCCATCCCGGCAATCGGGCGGCAGAACCTTCGACGCCGTCCTCCGACGACCTCCTCGTGGTGAGCCGGATCAAGAACCGCGATCACGTAACCGGCACCTCGCAGCCGCGGTGCCACCTTGCGCGCCCTCCGACCAAACCCCCTGCAAAGCCCAACTTCTGCAACGTCGCCACGGCTTGTTCCTTTCCAACCGATGGACGGCGGAAAGATCACCTATGTTGTACTTGGCAGCTGCAACAAAGGCTTGCCATATCTGCAACATGGCTTGCGCCTCATTGTGGAGATATAAACCGTGTAGCCCACGGCTATGTGCAATGGAATAAGTGTGTACAACGAAGTACCCTCACTCATCCGGGAGGGACGCTTGTTGGACCGGACGCGACGCGTGAAAGGCGATCCTGGCTTGCAGGCGATGCAAGCCATATCCGCGATACGCTAACTTTCATCGGCGCTCACACGGCAACATGGCGCGTTGGAGCGGTTCGCAGTTCAGAAAAAATTTCCAGGAGCAAGGAAGTATAACCAACCGCACCCGTGTATCCAGGAGTTGACGATGCCAGAACAGGTTTACGCAGAGGTGCCGGGTTTTGAAACCAGGGTGGCTAAGGTGAATGGCCAAAGCCTGGCGTACTGGATAGGCGGCGACCCAGCGGGCACCCCGGTGCTGCTGTGGCATGGCTTTCTCGGTAGCCGTTTCTCCTGGCACCGGGTGATGCCGCTGCTGGCGCAGGCGGGGTACCGGGTGATTGCACCCGACATGCGGGGCTATGGAGACTCGAGCAAACCGGCCGGCACCGCGGGCTATGATGGCAGAACGCTGGCCGACGACTTCCGGCAGCTGACAAGGGAAGCCGGCTTCGGCGATGGCCGGCCGGTTTTTATCATCGCGCACGATATGGGCGCACCCCCCGCGCTGCTTTGGGCCGCGGATCACCCGGACGAGTTGGCCGGGGTGATGTACCTGGAAGCACCGGTGATGCTTGCCGGCGTTTTATCGAAGATCATCGCGTACACGCCGGAAGCGATGCGGAACGGCTCCATGTGGTGGTGGATTTTGCCGCTGGCACCGGGCGTACCGGAGCGCCTGGTGGTCGGCCACGAGCGAGACTTTCTGACCTGGTTCTACGAACGCGATACGGCCGAACCGGGCGCGATTTCCGCCGGAGCCGTGGGGGAGTACCTGCGCACGTTTTCAGGCGCGGAAGGGGTGCTGGGCGCGATGGGGGCGTACCGGGCGGCTTTTGAGACCATTGCGCAAACAGAGCCGCTGACAGCACAAAAGGTCACTGTGCCCGTCGCGGCCTTTGGCGGCGACAAATCGCTGGGCGGCCAGGTAAAGCCGATGATCGAAAAGGTGGCCACGAACGTCACCGGCGGGGTGTTTGCCGGGTGTGGACACTTTATCCCCGAAGAAGTACCGGCGGAACTGGTGAAACATTTCGAGGAGTTTGCCGCGCGAGTGGCAGGCAGTTGAACCCGGGACGCACCTCCCCGGCTATGGCCATGCATGCTGTTGGAGAAGCGTGGCCTGCGCACCTCCAACAAACGCGCGAACGCGATAGCACCGTCGCCGCGCGAACGGTGAGCAACAAGCGGATAGCGAGCGAACGACGAGTGAAGGAGGGGACACATGGTACAGAGCGATGCTATTTCTTTACGACCTGATATGGGTCTTCCGGCGGACGACCCCCAACGCATGCTGCGGGTGTCACGGCCCGACACTGACGGCAGCCTGCAACACCTGGGCATCGTGGGCGATACCTACACGACGCTTGTGACCGGAGACGATACAAACGGTCGCTTCTGCCTGATCGATATGCTGATCCCTCCGGGTGGAGGCCCGCCGCCTCATCGGCACGATTTTGAGGAAACGTTTATTGTGCTCGAAGGGCAACTGGAACTCACGTTTCGAGGGAACAAGCTGACGGCCGGCGCCGGCACAACCGTCAACATCCCGTCCAACGCGCCGCACCAGTTTCGAAACAGCACCGGTGCACCGGCCCGGGCGCTGCTGCTGTGCTCCCCGGCTGGACAGGAAAATTATTTTGCACAGGTCGGCATTCCCCTGCCCACGCGAACCACCCCGCCGCCGGAGGGCGAAAAAGCGGCGCAGATTAAGGAGATGACGAAGCTGGCGCCCTTGTACCGGACGGAGATGCTGGAGTCCGCTTAAAACGCAACCCGTTCGGCCGAGATCCGGCCGGAGCGAGCTCGCCCACTGAGAGCTGCACGGAGCGCGTGGAGCGAAACAGGACATGGCCGGGAAAGGGGGGTGGTCGCAAACGGTAAAAACCCTAGAATGAACGGGATGAACTTGGTCGGCTCCGTCCATTTTTTTTGAAGCGAGGTTCTTCGGTGTATTCTGCCGCAGGCAGCGCTGCTTTAGCAGGTACTGACAATTAATGGAGAACTGGGATTATGCCGGAAGAATATATTGAGTGTCCAGAACTTTGCGGGAAAACTATAAAAAAGATCCGCATTTTCAAAGCTACCCCGGAAGGGGTCGAGATGCAGGTCGACTTAACCGATGAAACCAGCTTTGCGTGTTCTTTTTGCATCAAGCCGTTGTTTGAAGCGAGCCTGATCAAAAGTGGTACAGGTATGCCGGAAATCCTTCAAACCTACGAGTTGGACTAGGAGATGAAATCCACCGCAGCTTTGTTGAATATCGTAGCGGTGCCGAATACTATGTTCGGTAGAGAACAATTCTAGTTTCGCAAGGCCGTTTTGCCGTCTGTCTGCGCTTGCATGAAATGTAACGTCGCCTTCTTAAGACCGTCTGATGGTAAAGATCACTCGATTAGGTCCCACTCGCGTTCCCCGACGTGACCCCCTCCCATTGCAAGCAAAGCCGTCGCACGGCAGAGTAGGTAAGCGCGTGAAAGTAAAGAGCTCCAACAAGATAGCCCTCAAACTACGTCCCGAGGACATGCGTATCTTCATCGCCATCGGGACCGCGCGAACCCTTACCGATGCGGCCGAAGATTTGAAGATGCCCTTGTTCACGGTAAGTCGCGCGTTGAAGCGGATCGAGGCTACAGCCGAGCTCGGGCTGATTCGTCGCGACGGTGCCGGCCTGCGGTTGACAGATGTCGGGGAGGAGTACATGCAGGCCTGCCACGCCGTCCTGCAGGCGCACGAAACCGCCAACAACGTCCTCCTCGCCTCCAGGACGGAGCCGGAAGGGATTCTGCATATCGCCGCACCGATAACCTTTGGCCAGGCCGTTTTGTCACAGGTGTTAAGCGACTTCCTGCTGTCCTTTCCCAAGTTGCAGGTCGACGTGTCCTTTTACTCCGATACGAAGCAGGAGCCCAAGGCTTCGTACGACATCTTTCTGCGAGGGGGCATGCCGGGCGAATCGCGACATCGCATGAAGCTGTTTCCCTCCATACGGCAGGGCATGTATGCCAGCCCGGCCTACCTGGCCAAGCATCCCGAGCCCACGCACCCTTCTGATCTTGAACGGCAGGAATGCATCGTGGACCAGATAAACGGCTCCCCATGGATCCTGACGCGAGCTGGGGAGCGCGTATCCGTACACTTGACGCCTCGCATCACCATTGCCGACCCTTTGTCATTGGCCCAGTTTGCGCTCAGGTTCGGCGGCATCACTGTGCTGTCGCGCTGGCTGGCACACCCTTACGTGACTGCAGGAGAGTTGGTGGAGGTTCTTCCCGACTGGACGCCGAACCCGTTGGTGTTTTGTGCCTTGTACACAGGGCATCTGAGTCCGACCTCGAAAGAACAGACGTTTCTGACATTTTTAAACTCTGTCATCGGCGGACCGAGAGATCCACGATGTCAGGGCCTCGACCCCAAGCAGTTCTTCGTTCATGGCTCTTCCGCCGGTGCCACGCCCGCGAGCCTTCTTCAAGGCCGAAGCACTGAGCCATTGAGGGGCCCCCGGTTTGTTGTCGATCACTGACTGAAACCGCAGAGCCGGTTTATGGTGGGGCATTGCAGTGGGGCCTGCGCAAGCGGGCGGTACGCAGCCCCTCCGATCTTCAACCCGGCAGGCTGTCACTCCATGTCTTGACCGTAACAACATCAGCCGAGCGTGGAAAAAGGCTGGTCATCAGTTCGTGGTGCAGGCCCTGCTTCGGGTCGGCGCAGGCATCGGACAAGATGGTGATCTGCAGGTCCTGGTCTGCTGCCTCGCAAAACGTGGACAAAACCACGCCGCTGGTTGTAACGCCGGCGATGACCAGCTGCGTGATCTCCTGAGAGCGCAGGATCGTTCTGAGATCGTTACCGCTGAAGGCGCTGAAACGGTCCTTGTTCACCACGACTTCATTGGGAAGTGGCTTAAAAGCCGGCAGGAGCTGACTGGCCTCGGGCGGGAGCATGTTCTTGGTCTTGACGACGGCAAAGGCCTTGTTGCGAGGCGAAATATCCACGTAACCGGGTTGGAAGCAGACCTTGCTGAACACTACCAGCAGGCCTGCTTTGCGAGCGGCCACAAGCGCCGCGACGGCTTGCAAGGCAGACTCTTTCGCGTAAGCCTGGTCGCCGAAGCCCAGCTGGTAGTCGCCGATGAGAAGTAATGGTTTGTTTGTCTCAGGCATGGTGTGTTTCTCCTTTTGTTCAAGTGGTTCGGGGTTTAGCCGGTATCTGGAAAAAGCGAGAACAGCAGCGCCGGCCACGGTCCAGGCCAGCAATCGTCGCCGGGTAAGACGAGATGATCCGGCAGGCTCATTCTTCAGGAAGAAGGGGCGAGTGCCTTGATTGTTCCCACGCTCTGCTGAGAAAGCAGAAAGCATGAAGCCTCGTTTCCGGATGGGGATGGACGGAGCCATGGGAAGGCGGCAGGTCCGTTATGCATCGATGGGTGACCCGGTGAGCTCGACTGAAATCTCATCGCCTTCCAGGTAGCTTTTGCCGTCGGTGCCGAGCAACACCGTCAAGTGCTTGTGCTCGCGCGCACCGCTCTGCCCTTCCGCTTCAATCCACGCGGCAGCATAGTCTTCCACCTCGGGCGACATGCCTTCTTGTTCATCCGAACGGATCTCGAGAACGACGGCGGTGCCGGAAGAGCGATCGCCTCCGATCTTTGTCCACCGGAACCGCTGCCCGACTGCTATCGCTTCTTTGAGCATGTCCGACCTCCCTGGTCCATAGCCGACTCCATGGTGCGCTTGCTGTAAGGGAAAGATGCACGGGGCGTTGGGAAATGGCCGCCTGCCGACGGCAAGGAAAGTTTGCATGAAAAGCAAAGATCCCGTTTGCACCTTTTCGCAGAAGGATCGGTATCGAGGTCGATGACCGATCCTTGTCCCCGGCGTCCCCGGCAAACTTTGTTCCTGCCGGGCTTCCCGTGCACGGCGAGTCTGACGGGCGCACCCGCCAACAGGGACCAAGCCGAACCGGCATGCGGTGAATAAACCCGCAACGCAAGAATGATTTGCATTGCACGTTCTTTACGCAGGCTGCCCGCGAATTTAGGATCACGCTATTATCGGCGGCTGAACACTCGTTGGTGGAAGCCGAGCATCCAGACGACGCCATTCATTCCCAGGCCAGCGAAGGAGCACCACGATGAACAGCGTGCAGGAAAAAGAAGCCGGCCCCGCACAAGCCGGTGCAAGGGCTCACGCGGGCAAGGTGCTGGCCGTTGGAGCCAATGGGAAGTTCGCCGGCCTTGTGATTCCAGAACTGGCGAAGCGCGGCGCCTACGTTCGTGGGCTGGTGCGACAAAGCGAAGATGGGGAGCCGGTCCGCAAACATGGCGCTTCCGAAATCGCGGTCGCCGACTTACGCGACCGGGCAAGCATGGACCAGGCCCTTCGCGGCATTGACACTGTTTTTTACATTGCGCCTGCGTTTATGCCCGGCGAGGCTGAAGTGGGCCAGGGCGTGGTCGCGGCAGCCCGGCAAGCGGGCGCACGGCGCTTTGTTTTTTTGTCGGTGATCCATCCGATCCTGAGCGCCCTCGGCAATCATGCGGCCAAGGCTCCGGTCGAAGAGGCGATCCTTGCTTCCGACATGGAATACACGTTTCTGCAGCCTGCGATGTTTTTGCAGAACTATGCCGAAGGCTGGTCCGATGTTGTCAAGACCGGGGTGCTTGCGGAGCCGTGGTCGACGGAGACCCGGTTTTCACGGGTGGACTTCCGCGACGTCGCCGAAGCGGCGGCGATTGCGCTGCTGGAAGACCGGCTGCTATACGGCACGTTTGAATTGTGCTCGGAAACGCCGCGCAACCGGGTCGAGGTGGCGCGGGTGATCAGCGAAGTGCTTGGCCGCGAGATCAAGGCGGAAAAACTGGAACCGAAAAGCGAGGGAACACCCAACCCGCAGCAGGCGGCAATGAAGCCGATGCTGGAGTGGTATGACAAGCACGGCTTGATGGGAAATTCGCTGACGCTGGAAGCGGTGCTCGGGCGACCACCTCGCACGATGAAGGCTTACTTCGAGCAACTGGCCTCGGAACAGACGGCGTCAACGCTTGGGGAAAGCGGCAACAACGGGTTATCGCATTAAAGCCGCAAGGGACCGGAAACCGCAGGCGCGAGCAGCATGATCAACGTGTGCTCGCCACCGGTCGCGGAATGACCCGGAGCCCCGCACAACAGGTAGCAAGGAGTGTTTGGCTTGCGACGTAACGGCCAACGAGTTTGGAGGCGACGATTGCTGATGACAGCCGCTGCTTTGCTTTCGCGCGCAGCCGTGCCTTTGTCCGCGCAGCTGGCCACAGGGCAGCTGCCTTCGGCGCCTTCTGCGCAGTCTTCTTCGCCGGGCGGCGTGAAGGGTGCAGCGCCTTATGTCAATGAGTTGCGCCGTATGGCACGCAGCTACCCACCGACCGATACCACTCACGTGTATGCCTTGTTCGAACTGATCGACATTGCGGAAGAGCAGAACCCGGCCGCGCATGCCGCGTGGGACCAGGTGAAACAAAGGGCTGCTGCCGTAAAGGTCGCTCGCAGCGCGCTTTTCCCCACGCTTTCGCTCACTTCGCCGGTGACGGAAGTGCGTCAGTTTCTTGTGTTTCCATTTGTGGACGGCCCCGTGCTGGGAGGTCCCTCGTTGCGTGAAGACGTCACCACGGTCAACCCGTCGCTCGCGCTGAACTATCTCCTGCTGGACTTCGGCAACACCCGCGCGAGCATCAATACGGCGACCACGAACCTGTTCGTCACGGGCGCTTCCTTGTCGGCGACGCATGAGCAGATCGCGCTGGATGTGACGCGGAGCTACTACCGGGCTGTCAGCAGCAAAGGCCTGGTTCTATCGGCTGAAGCTTCCTTGAAAGATGCCCGGGCGATTGAAGAACAGGTCCAGGCGCGCATGGAGCACGGCCTGGCCACGCTGCCGAACTTTCTCAACGCGAGGTCACAGCGGCAACAAGCGGAGTACACGCTGGAAAACGCGCTTGGTGCCGAGCAGATCGCGGAGTCGGACCTGGCCAAAAGCGCCGGCCTGAACCCGGCAGTGCCCCTGCAGACAAGGGATATCTCGCAGATGCCGCAGCGCAGCGAACTGGAAGACTCGGCGGAGCAGTTGATCGGCAAGGCCCTGGTGCAACGACCCGACTTGCTGGAAGCAGTGGGACAGATCCGTGCCGCGGACCAGTCGATCAAGGCGGCGAGGTCGGCTTTGTTTCCTACCCTTACGGTCCATGCACAGGCCGGTCAAGACCTGGTCAGGACTACGACCAGC
>CAXTYP010000115.1:0-8036 GCA_964248435.1 uncultured Acidobacteriaceae bacterium
TCGGCGGTGGCCAGGGCACTTGGCGCTGGCGAAAAACTCCAGCTCTGCGCGGAAATGCCGCCGGCGGCCTCCGCCAGCTCGTGCAGCGGGGCCAGCGCGCGACGCAGCAGGATGGCGAGCAGGGCGGTGGTCAGCAGGAGTACGGCGGCGGCGGTCAACGCGTAAAACCGGACCGCTCCCCAGATCTCCTCCCGCAGGGGCCAGGCCGGTGAACCATACAGGACGGTGACCGGGTGCGGCTTGCCGCCGGCTTCCCCGGGGTCCACCACGCGGGTGCCCCGCAGCACCACAAAGCGGAAGGGGCGGCCGCGAACCTTGATCGAAGCGTGAACGGGGCCGCTGATGGAAAGCGCCGCGGTTGCCGCCTGGCCGGGCGAGCCAAGCCTGTTCCAGTTGGAGGACTGCCCCAGCAAGTGCCTGGCCTTGCCTTCTTCCACGACCTGGTACAAGTCCCCGGCGGGAATTTCGAGCCCCCGGGTATCGAGAACCACGTTGTCGCCGGGATCGTCCGCATCGCCGACGGATCCCAGCAGAGCGGCGGCCCGGCCTTCGAGCCTGTCGTCAAAGGCGCGAAAGCGGGTGTGGTGTTCGTAGGCGCCGAGGGAAAGCAGCAGCAGGGCGGCCGCCAGGCACTCAATCAGCAGCACGGCCACAAGCGCACGTCGCAGGATCGACTGCCGCTTCATCCGGCTACCCTCCCTTCGGCTGCGTTTTGCCTTCGGAGTCCCTTTTCTCGGGGAAAACTGTTAACCGGTAGCCCCGGTGACGGAGAGTTTCGATCAAGGGGCTCGCGCCGTCGGTATGCAGCTTGCGCCGCAGGTTGGACATGTGCGCCTCGATTACATTGGAGTGGTGCTGCCAGTTGAAGTCGTACAGGTGCTCCAGCAGCTCCTGCTTGGAAACGACGGCGCGGGGCCGGTGCGCGAGGTAGGCCAGGATGCGGAACTCGGTCGGGGACAGGTCGACCAGGCGGCCGTCCCGGTCCACCGTTTGTTCCAGCGTGTTGATGGACACATCGCCGGCCCGCAGGGTAGGGTGCGCGACCCCCTTGCCGCGCCGGATTAACGCCTTGACGCGCGCCAACAGCTCTCCCAGGTCAAAGGGCTTGCTGAGGTAGTCGTCCGCCCCGCTGTTCAACAGTTCAATGACCGACTCGGCTCCTTCGCGTGCCGTCAGGATCAGTACCGGGGTACGGTCGCCCCCCGCGCGCAGGTGGCGCAGAACGGCAAGGCCGTCCTGCCCGGGGAGCATCAGGTCCAGAATGAGCAGGTCATAGTTGCCGGTCCCGGCCAGCTCCTCCGCGAGCAGGCCGTCCTTGGCGTGATCCACAGCCATGCTGCCGCCTTCACGCAAGGCCGCGGAAAGGTTTTCCGCGAGACGGTCTTCATCTTCCACCAACAAAACCCGCATGGGTGCTCCCGCTTCTCCGGCGTTTTCATCTTAATCGGCCAGCCGTGGTTGTTTGTTCACGGTTCTTTGCCCATCGGCAACGGGTTGTGTTTGATTTGGACTGTTGCAGGCGCTGCCGATCACGCATCTATCGAAGGGCTGCCGCAGTGTACCCTTGGGCTGCAAAGGAGCAGCCTCAACGGCTGCTCCCCAAGGTCTGAGTTGATGGAATCCACTTCACCAGGTGATGCGTTTCATGAATAAGCAGCTCACCGAACAAGGTTCACCGGAAAGCTTTCCCGAAACGGACGGCTCCCTGCTCCAAGGGGTGCGGTCGGGCGATGAACAAGCCATGGTGGCGCTGTTTGACCGCCATTCCTCCCTGGTGTACGCGGTGGCCTTGCGGGTGTTGGGCGATCCCGCGGGCGCCGAGGACGTCATGCAGGAGTTGTTTCTACGCCTTTGGCGCAAGCCGCCGGCGGCTGAAGCGTCGACTGGGAGCCTGGCTGGCTGGTTCGCGGTGCTGGCCCGCAACCGGGCGATTGACCAGCTCAGAAAACGTCGGCACACCGAGTCGCCGGATGATGTGGTCCTTCTGTCCGGGGTGGATGTGGGCGCGGATGGGGAACACAATTTATTGCTGGCTCGCGCGCGCCACCTGATGGACGCCTTACCGGAGGAGCAACAAGCAGTGTTGCGTTTGGCATTTTTTGACGGTCTCAGCCATGCGGAGATCGCCCACCGGCTCGGCAGCCCGCTCGGCACGGTCAAAACCCGGCTCAGGCGCGCCATCCTGACGCTGAGAAAGGCGGCAGGCGCGTGAACGAACACATTGAAGTAGAAGATCTGGCCATGTACGCGCTCCTGCTGTTGCCCGAAGAGGAGAGCGGGGCAGTGCGGGCGCACCTGCGAGTTTGTTCGCTATGCCGGGAAGAACTGCACCACGTGCGCGAAGACCTGGCGACCTATGCGCTGACTGTTGAACCGGTCCCATTGCCGCCCGGGGCTCGCGACCACTTTGTGGGGTCGCTGCCGGCCGCCCCGGCCGCAGCCGGAATTGGAACGGAAGGCAAGGGTGTGCTCCAGGAAGGAGCTGCCGAGACGGCTTTGGGCACGGGCATCGGAAGTGGCTTGGGGCCCGGCCCGGCGTTTTCCCCGGCTGCCCCGGCCCTTTCGGGCGTGGGGGAGCGCGCCGGGTCGGGATCCAGGTCCGGGCTGAGTGCTTTTTCCGTCTTGGGCTGGGCCGGCTGGGCCGTGGCAGCCGCCGTGGCACTGGTTGCTTTTGGGCTGCGTGCGGACCGGAATGCTCTCCGGTCGGCCCTGCAAACAGAAAGCGCGCAAACAGCGCGTTTCGAATCGGAAGCGGGGAGGTCGCGACAGCTGCTGTCCGCGCTGACCGGACCCGGGGCTGTGCGGGTCAACCTGACCACGCCCAAGGCGCCCGCACTGCCTTCGGCCCGGGCGACTTACGATCCCCGGTCGGGAACCCTGCTGCTGATCGCCAGCGATCTCCGCCCTTTGCCGCCAGCCAAGGTGTACGAGCTCTGGCTGATCCCGGCGGACGGCACCCCCCCCATTGCGGCCGGGACCTTTTCGCCGGATGGGCACGGCAATGTGAGCATCCTGTTGCCTCCCCTGGGGGGTGGGCGGGCTGCCAAGGCTTTTGGGATCACACAGGAAAGCGTCGGCGGCTCCCCGACCCCGACGCTGCCGATCCTGCTGGTCGGGACTCCTTCTTGAGGCAACCAGGAGCGCTATCACAAATGTGTCGAAATAAATGACCCAAAAGAGTTACTTTAGGTTGATAAAGCCGCAAATATTTCTCACAATCCCCTCGCCAAGACCGCAATCCAAACGTTAGTCTTGGAACGTTTTACAGACAACGGTGGGAATCACCTCAGCGCAGTTGAAGAGAAGGCCATGGACAATTTGAAGTCGGTAATGAAAAACAAAGTATCGCGCCGGAAGTTTATCGCCGGTGTGAGTGCAGGCATGGGAGCCACAGCCGCGGTGACGTTTGCCTCCGGCTGCGACCAGCACCATTATTCCGCACCCACGACGCCCACCTCGACCACCTACAGCGACAACGACATCCTCAACTTCGCTTTGAACCTTGAGTATGTCGAGTCCGAGTACTTCCTACATGCCACTACCGGTGCCGGCCTGTCCGCGGAGGATAGCGGCACAAACCCCGGTACCGTCACCGGCGGCGCCAAGGTCGACTTCACGGTAACGCCCAACGGCGGCACCATTCCCGGCAGCGCCCTCCAGGCCGTGGCGAACGAGCTGGCGTTGGTGGAACTCGAGCACCTTCGCTTTCTCCGCAAAACCCTGGGCTCGGCAGCGGTTGCCCGCCCGGCGATTGATTTCACCGGCGGCTTCACGATGGCGGCTACGCAGGCCGGCATCATCACGGCCACCAACACCAGCTTTAGCCCGTTTTCCGATCCGTACAGCTTTCTTCTCGGCGCGTTTGTGTTCGCCGATGTGGGCGTAACGGCACTGAACGGCGCAGCGCCGCTGATCAAGGACAAAACCACGAACCTGCCGATCGCGGCCGGGCTTTTGGGTGTGGAATCGTACCAGGCCGGCGAGTTCCGCTCGCTGCTGACCTATCTCGGCGGTAACTACGTGACTTATGCCAACCAGATCTCCGCCCTGCGCGCCAATGCGGGTGGCGGCAAGGAGTCGCAGCTGCCGATCCTGAGCAGCACCGCCAATGGAACCAGCTCCAACTCGGGCCAGATCGTACCCAGCGACTCGAACTCGCTTGCGTATGCGCGCACGACGGATCAGGTTCTCCACATCCTGTATCTCAGCGCGGCTGCGGGCGTCGTTTCGCAGGGCGGGTTCTTTCCGAAGGGCCTCAACGGCAACATCAAGGCTACGGTTTCCTAGTCATTCGGTACACGCGCCGACACCCGCACCACCACCCGCAAGGAGAAGCTATGGAACATGTTTTGGAAGTACCGCAGCAGGAAGAGTCCACCCGGCGCAGCCGCCGTTCGGCGTTGCTGATGGGCGGCGCTGCTTTGGCCGGTCTGGCAGTGAGCCGGGCCGCCAACGCTCAGGCGACCCTTACCGATTCTGACATTCTGAATTTCGCGCTGAACCTCGAGTACCTGGAAGCGGAGTTTTACTCGCTTGCCCTGACCGGCAAGACTATCGCCTCACTCGATCCAGCGGCACCCGCCGTTTCTCCAGTCACCCCGGCTACCGTCACCAAGACGAACTTCACCACCCCAATCGTGGCAGCGCTTGCGGCGGAGCTGGCCAATGACGAAATGAACCACGTCACGTATCTCCAAAAGGCGCTTGGTACGGCCGCGGTGCCGGTGCCGAAGATTGACCTGTCGACGTACTTCACCACCAATTTCAACTTCAACCCCTTTGATGGAACCGAGCAGAGCTTCCTGCTCGGAGCCTTTGTTTTCGAGGATGTGGGAGTTACCGCATACAGCGGGGCGGCACCTGCCATCTCGTCTGCGGCCTATCTGGGTGCGGCCTCCAGCATCCTTGCCGTGGAGGCGTACCACGCGGCCAGCATCCGTACCCTGATCGCCACGTTGTATCCAGGGAATGCGCAAAAAACGGTCGCGATTGCCAACGCCCGTGCGATGCTTGACGGCACGGCCGGTACCCCTGCGGGTGCGGATGATATCGGCGTCAGCGTGAATGCGGTTGCCACCATCAACGGCGTTACTGTGACGGGGGGAGCCACCACCATCGCGGACGTGAACAGCAATGGGCTCACCAGTGCCCGCACGACCAGGCAGGTTCTCAATATCGTTTACGGCGGTATCGGAGCCACCAAGGGCGGGTTCTTCCCCAACGGGATGAACGGCACCATCAAGTAGTCTCCATGCAACCTCAACCCAAAAAGCGCCGGGCTCACGCCCGGCGCTTTTTGCTTGTATGTGCCCGGGGTCAAGGATCAAGCGTCAGTGGTCGAGGGTCGAGGGTCGAAGGTCGGCTTAGAATAGCCCTGCGGAGCGGGAGACGCCAGGGTGGAAGTGAACGAGGTCCAGGAACTGCACGAACAGCACGAGCACGCTCATGAGGGTGCCGCCGCCGGGCTCAAGCCGGTCTCCTTTTCGATGAGTGTGCTGGCCGTCCTGGTCGCGGTGATCACGGTAATGGGGCACCGTACCCATACCGAGGCCGTGCTGATGCAGGCCCGCGCCAGCGACCAGTGGAACCTGTACCAGGCCAAGAAGATTCGCCAGAATGACACGCAACTGACCGTGGACCTGCTTGGTGCGGTTGCCACGCGCGACCAGGCCACGACCGATTCCATGATTGCGACGTACAAGGCGCACCTGTCCAAGTGGAACGGGGACCTGCTCGGCACGCAGGAGGTCGCAAAGGGTTTTGAAGAGGCGGTGGAACGCGCCGAGCGCAAGGCTGGCCGCTTTGACCTGGGCGAGGCGCTGCTTGAAATCAGCCTGGTCGTGACCTCGATCACGCTGCTGACGCGTCAACGGATTTACTGGGCGCTTGGGATGGTGTTCGGACTGATCGGTATTGTTGTGGCGGCGCAGGGTTTGCTGCTGCATGGAGCAAGGATGTGACTGGCCTGCGGGCCGTCCTCCTCGTCCTGGCGCTGCTCTGCCCGGCGCTTCCCGGCTGTGCCCAGAGCGGCGTCATGGCGGTGGACCACGGCCCAAATGCGCCCGTGCAGGAGCGCAAGCACTATGTTGTGCTGGTTTCGCTCGATGGATTTCGCTGGGATTACGCCAAAAAGTACGGCGCGAAAAACCTGCTCGCTCTTGCCAAAGAGGGCGCAAGCGCGCCCGACGGCATGCTGCCGTCGTACCCCTCCATCACCTTCCCAAACCACTACACGCTGGTGACCGGCCTGTACCCGGAGCACCACGGCATCGTCGCCATGAGCTTTTACAACGACGACCACACGAAGCGCTACAGCTACAGCGACCCGGAGTCGAGCGCGGACGGCAGCTGGTACGGCGGCACGCCCTTGTGGGTGTTGGCAGAGCAGCAAGGGATGCGCGCGGCCTGCTTTTTCTGGCCCGGCTCCGAAGCGGCGATCCAGGGCGTGCGCCCTTCGTACTACCTCCATTACGACGACAAACGGCCCAACCCCGAACGGGTGGACCAGGTGCTTGCGTGGCTGCGCTTGCCCGAGGCCCAGCGTCCGCACTTCGTGACGCTGTACTTCGCCGATGTGGACCACGCGGGCCACCAGTTCGGCCCGGAGGCCCCACAAACCCGCGCGGCCGTGCTCGGGCTCGACGCGATGATCGGAAGGCTCCGCGCCGGCATCAACGGCCTGCACCTGCCGGTCGACCTAATAGTGGTGAGCGACCACGGCATGATCGCGACAGAAGGCGACTGGATCGACCTGGACAAGTATGCCGACCTTTCGCACTTCCAGACCGCGGGGTCGCTGCTGTACCCGGCGACCGACGCGGACGCGCAGCAGGCATACTCCAAGCTCAAGATCGCCGACAGCCGCTTTACGGTTTACCGCCGCGTGGATGTGCCGAAGGAGCTGCACTACAACAGCAATGGCCGCGAAGGCGACCCGGTCGTGGTGCCGAATGGGCCGTTCGCGATCCGGGCGCACGCGCCGGTGGCCGGCATGCCGGACCGTCCTCCAAACGTGGGCTCGCACGGCTACGACCCGCGGCAGATGCCCGAGATGAAAGCGATCTTTTACGCTGAAGGCCCCGACATTCGCCCTGGCACGCGGCTCAAGCCATTTGAGAACGTCAACGTTTACCCATTTATCGCCCAGATTCTTGCCCTGGCCGCGCCCCCGGTGGACGGCAGCGCCGGCGTGCTGGCACCCGCGCTTCGGTCCGTTCAGGATCGCGAAACCAGCGCGCCACCCAGGTAGGTGGCCTGGAGGGCGCCGTCCGGCGCGAGCACGTTCAGGTCGGCCCTCGCGCCCACACGCAGAACGCCAGTGTCAAGCCCGGCCATGCGTGCCGGGTTCCGCGTGGCGGCCTGCACCGCGTCAAGGAGAGCGACGCCACCCTCGCGCAGGTAGTTTCGCAGGCCTTGTTCAAGCGTAAGGGTGGAGCCGGCGAGCGTGTCCTGCCCATTGACGCCCAGGCCGGTAATGGCTCGGCCCGCAGTGACGCGAACGTCCAGCTCGCCCAGCTTGTAAGCCCCGTCGGGCATGCCCGCAGCGCTCATGGCATCGGTGATCAGAATGGCTCGCTCCGGCCCCTTGGCGCGGGCAAACAGCCGGACCATCTCCGGCGCGACATGAAAGCCGTCACAGATCAACTCGGCGTAGAGCCGGTCATCGGTCAGCGCCACCCCAAGAATGCCCGGCTCGCGATGATCGAGACGCCGCATGGCATTGAAGGTATGAGTGGCCGAGCGCGCGCCGGCCCGGATCGCGGCCTCGGCGGCTTCCGCCTGCGCATCGCTGTGCCCGATCGAAACCGTGATGCCGCGCCCAACAGCATGGGCGATCAGCTCGAGGGCTCCCGGCAACTCGGGGGCCATGGTCATCAGGGTGACGCGGCCCTCGGCGGCCTCCCACATGGCGTCGAAAAATGAAATGGACGGCTCCAGGAGGTCATGGGGCGGGTGAGCCCCGCGCTTGGCATGGGACAGGAACGGGCCTTCCAGGTGGATGCCCAGAACACGCGCTTCGCCGTCGCCCGGCCCGG
>CAXTYP010000116.1:0-7963 GCA_964248435.1 uncultured Acidobacteriaceae bacterium
CTGGCAACTGGGCCTGCTCCGCATCCTTTGCGCAGGTTCATGTGCCGGCGAGGAGAACCGCTCCTATGTCCACGTTTGTTTCAGCGTCCGCTGCAGAAAGCCTTCGTTTCCCTTCCGCTGCCCGGCCGGCGGCATCCGCTGGTGTGCGCCCAGGTGCGCGCGCGGCGGAAACCCTGGCCGACGAGGCTGGACGCGCTGCCGAGATGCTGCTGATTCGCGAAGCCCAGGCCGGTTCCCGCGCCGCCTTTGACGCCCTGGTGCGCCAGTATGACAGCGCCGTGCTGCGTTTGGCCCTGCGGCTTACCGGGTCCGAGCAGGATGCGCAGGACATTCACCAGGAGGCTTTTCTGAAGGCCTATCGCTACCTGGGAAACTTTCGATTTGAGTGCTCCTTTTACACGTGGATTTACCGGATCGCGACCAATCTGTGCCTGGATCACCTGCGCCGCCGCAAGTCGCGTCGCGAAGAGCAGGCGGTGATTCTGGACAGCCATGGCGAGGAGATGGACCTGCTCGGCAACGTGTCCGATGACCGGGCGTGTGCCAACCCGGCGCGCGAGTTGGAGCGCAAGGTCATGGGAGAAAAGATCCAGGAGGCCCTGGGGCAGCTGACGCCGCGGGAGCGCATGGTGTTTGAGCTGAAGCACTACCAGGGTCTCAAGTTGCGCGCGATTGGGGAAATGCTCGAGACCACGGAAGAAACGGCCAAGAATACGCTGTTCCGGGCGACGCGCAAACTGCGTACCCGCCTGGCAGAGCTGCACGGTTAGGCAGGCAAGACACGTCAACAAGGAACACGCGCGGGAGCCGTGGCACAACGGCGGTGCGGTTTTTGGATGCAGGCTTTGGAGAGCGACGTGAAGCAGGAAGCAGGGAAGGCCAGGAAAACAGCCGGTGCCATGACGTGCGAGATGGCTCAACGCGCCATGGCGCTGGAAGCCATGACGGAGGTTGAGCCGTACGCTGATTCCCGGGTCGGCCAGGAAGCCGGGCCGAGGGTGAAGCTGGGTACTGACCCTGAGACTGATTCCAACGTTTCAACCTGGCTGGACGGGCACCACGAATCCAACCAGGAACTCTTGGCCCAAATGGGCAGTCTCTCGCCTGAGCCCCATGGTGTGGAGGATCAGCCAGGAAGCAAAAGCGCCCTGGCCGAGCACCTGCGAGGCTGCCGTTCGTGCCAGGCGGAGATGGCGGCGACCACTGCGTTCTTTCGTACACTGGCCTTCGACAGTGGATCAGAACCCTCGTCCACCCTGCTGGCGCGTGCGCGCATGCAGCTGGATGCTTCGCTCGACTCGTCGGAGCGTGCCGGGTTTCCCGAGCATTTGGCACAATATATTCACTTCACGGCAGGGCGGCTCAGGGCCGCTCCTGGGCTCAGCTCGGCGCTGCTGTTTCTGGGCTTGTTGGCCGGCGGCTACGGCGGCTACCGGGCCGGCCATGCCGCTCATGCGGCAGAACAAAACACCCTGCTGCTGGCCCCGCCCGCCCCGGAAGCACCGTCTGTGGTCGCTGACGTCAGCTCCGTCCGCCAGGACCCGGAAACGGGCATGGTGGAGGTTCACTACGACCGGCTGGTGCCTGACGTCTTGTCAGGCCCGGCCAACGAGCCGTCCATCCGCGAACTGCTGATGGCCGCGGCTGAAAACGGCACCGATACGGAGGTGCGGCACCTTTCCGTCGGCCTGCTGGGCGGTCCTTGTGCCCCGGGCGCCTTGTGCCGCGCTGCCGACCCACAAGGGGAGGGAAGCGCCCGCAATGCGCTGCTTGCGGCGCTTTCAACGGATAAGGCAGCTGCCGTCCGGCGAGAAGCCCTGGCGGGTTTGCAGCCATTCCTGGTCAACGACCTGGAGGTGCGTGACGCGGTGCTGGAAGCGTTGATGAGCGACCCGAGCGCTTCTGTTCGCATGGAAGCCGTACGCGCCCTGCAAACCGTGGGAGTGGACTCAAGTGTGCGGCAGGTATTGCATACCGCGGCGTCGCACGACGGCGATCCCTCGATCCGGCTGGCCTCGACCGCAGCGCTGAAAGCCGTGCCGCAGGTGCAGTAAGGACCGTGGCTCTCGCGCGAGAGTGCATCCAGCGCCGACTCCATGACTTGGGGATACATGGCGGTTTTGTCGCACACCCCTGCACACTCACTGCCAGTCCCGTGCGTCCAACCGTTGCGGCGGGCAGACCGGATCCAGCGCCGCGGCCGCTCAGCCATTCCTTCCCGGAGGCATCTTCCAGGTTTGTTTCTGCTTTCCCCAATGATGCTCACGCGCAAAGCTCACCCGTGTGCAGCCTTGCTGCTCGCCGGGTCGCTGATTGCCCTGTGCGTTCCAGGCACAGACGCGTCCGCGGTAACGCCCGGTTGGCCAGGCCCATCCCAGGAGCAGGAGCGAGGCCCACAACATGCCACGCAGCGCCCCGGCTACCTGGGCGTGAGCCTGCGCGATCTGGACAGTGCCGAAGCGACGCACTTGAATCTCCACGGCGCGATGGGCGCGATGATCGTCACGGTGGACCGGGATGCGCCCGCGTGGAGCGCTGGTCTGCGCCCGGGGGACGTGTTGCTGGAACTGAACGGGCAGCCGGTGGACGGGGTAGATGTGCTTCGGCGGCGGCTGCGCGATTGCTATGCCGGCCTTTCGGTCACTCTTCGGGTGCGCCGCCGCGGCGAAGATATGAGCTTCGCCGTGGCACTGGGCGACCAGGACCTGATCGCGCAAAATGCGCTGAACCTTCACCTTCGTATCGCGGGAAATGGTGCCGGTTTCGGCGCTGCGCCCCCTGGCGGCCTGGGCTTCGCAGCTCCGCTCCCGGCCTCCCCTCCCCCGCCGGCCACCAGGGCGAGCCATGGCGTGGCATCCACCTTTTTTGACGCGCTGATGCCGGCTTCCACCTATACGGGGCTTGAAGTGGACCCGCTCACCCCGCAGCTGGCGGCGTTTTTCGGGGTGCGCGCGGGCGGGGGTGTTCTGGTGACGGCGGTCAGCGCGGGCTCGCCGGCGGCCGTCGCGGGATTTACTGCCGGGGATGTGATCGTGCGGGCGGGCGAGAAGGATGTGGCCACCCGGGGGGAGCTGGCCCACGCATTCCACAAGGGCCGGGGCACCCCGGTACCGGTTGCCGTGCTGCGCGACCGGCACGCGCTGGTGCTGAGCCTTTCTCCAGGCAAGCGCAAAAAGCTCTGAGTTATTGTGGTCAGCCGTGAGCCGCCTGGGTCCTCCCCTTATGTTCAAATAAATGCAATGGCCACTACCCCGCAGACCGAGCCGCAGGCCCCTTTTCGCACGGGGGGCGTGCCGCGGCCGAAGCACCCGCTGCGCCGCCGCTGGAAAGCCGCGACCCGCCGCGTGCGCGAACTCGCGACCGTGGGTCATGCCCTGCTCTCGACTGGGCACCCCGTCATGGCACAGATCGTGCCGGCGCGCTTTTGCAACCTGAGCTGTACCTACTGCAACGAGTACGACAAGGTGTCTGAACCGACCCCGCTTCCCGAGATGCTGCGTCGTATCGACGAGCTCGCGCGCCTTGGGACCTCCATCATCACCATCTCCGGGGGTGAGCCACTCACCCATCCGGAGCTCGACGGGGTCATTGCGCGCATTCGCCGCCATGGCCGCATCGCCGGCATGATTACCAACGGCTACTTGTTGATGCCGGAGCGTATCGAGCGACTGAACCGTGCCGGGCTCGACCACATGCAGATTTCGATCGACAACGTGATGCCCGACGAGACCAGCAAGAAGAGCCTGAAGGTGCTGGACCGCAAGCTTGAAATGCTGCGTGAGTATGCCGATTTCCATGTCAATATCAACTCGGTCGTGGGCGGCGGCATTTCCAACCCGCAGGACGCGATCACCGTTGGCCGGCGGGCGGTCGAACTCGGGTTTACCTCAACAATCGGCATCATCCACGACGGCGATGGGCAGTTGAAGCCGCTGGGTGGCGAGGAGCGGCGCGTTTGGTACGAGATGCGCGGCTGGAAAAAGACCAATTACTCGCGCTTCAACCGTTTTCAAGAGGCAATCGCCAACGCCGAACCGAATGACTGGCGCTGCCGGGCAGGCTCGCGCTACCTGTACATCTGCGAAAACGGATTGGTGCATTATTGCTCGCAGCAGCGCGGCTACCCCGGCATACCGCTAGGGCAGTACACAAAGGCCGACCTGCGCCGCGAGTTCCGAACAGAAAAGACCTGTGCCCCCCACTGCACAGTCTCCTGCGTGCACCAGATCTCCTATATCGACCACTGGCGCGCCCCGCAAGACCGGACCGCCTCTCCCGGCTCCAATGCCGGACTCGTGAATATCGAGCTGTGATAGTTAACAAGGCGCATCTTCCATAATCCATAGCCAAGTACCTGGCGATTGCCAAAGGCTGTATCCTCCTGTCCCTGAAGATACGCGCAAGGCGCCTTAAGCATTTCATTTTCAAGAGTTTGCCTCTTCACGCCAGTGTGGCATGACAAATGCCTCTAGAAGTTGGGATACAGTTTTTGGAGGATTCTTGAGACAGATACGATATTTCACCCTTGCTGCGCTTATTCCCTTCAGCAGTGCCGTCGCCTTTGCACAAATCGACACCGGCCAGATTTCCGGGACAGTGACCGATCCCTCGGGTGCCATTGTTCCCAATGCCCAGGTGCTAGCGCGCAATGTAGGAACGAACGCAACGCGTACGGTGATCAGTGGAGCCAATGGAGGCTATGTCGTCGCTGGCCTCCCTGCAGCGAACTACGAGATCACCGTTACGGCGCCGGGCTTTCAGGGCTACACACAGCAGGTCGAGGTTACGGTCGGTGGACATCCGACGCTTGATGCCAAGTTGCAATTGGGACAGGGTACAGAAAAGATCACCGTCACGGCAGACTCCGGCGGCGCGGAAGTAAACACGCAAACACAGGAGTTGTCGCAGATTATCGGGACAGAGCAGGTGGCGCAACTTCCCTCGCTGACCCGGAACCCCTATGACTTTGTGGCACTGTCGGGCAATGTGAGCGGTGGCGACAGCGCACAAGGCAAAGCGCAGAACAGTTCTACCCGCGGCGTTGGCTACACCTTGAATGGTCAGCGTTCGACCGGGACGGATATCCTGCTGGACGGTGTTGAAAACATCAACTATTTCGATGACCTGGTCGGCCAAACTGTTCCGCTGGATTCGATCCAGGAATACCGTGTTGTTACCAACAACTTCACTGCTCAGTACGGTCGAGCTTCGGGTGGCGTGGTCAATGTAATTACCAAGGCCGGAACGAACAGCTTTCACGGGGGCGCCTGGGAGTTCAACAGACTTTCTGCTTATACCGCGAATACCTATGACAACAATGCAAACGGTGTGAAGAAGGGAACATACACCCGGAACCAGTTCGGCTTTGATGTAGGTGGGCCCATCAAGAAAGACAAGCTGTTCTTTTTTGAAAGTACGGAGTGGATACGGGTACGTTCCTCCGCCAACCAGATTTCGCTTGTGCCGGATCCGGCTTTCATCAGCCTTGCCGCGGCCAATACGCAGGCCTACTTCAAGGCCTACGGGCAGAACCAGCCAGCAGCAAACAGTGGCGTCATCACTGCCGGTCAGATCGCAGGTGGATACACCTTAAACGCCAAAGGGCCATTCGCGGCGTTGCCGGGCAGCACGCCGGTATTTGACCGGGTTGCCTTCACTGCACCCACGGATGCAGGGGGCGGCGCACCGCAAAACACCTATGATCTAAGTGGACGTGTCGATTACACGGTCAGCCAGGCGACTCAGACTTATGTGCGGTATGCGCTTGAAAAGCTGAACAACTTTATAGGCTATGACTTTTCATCGCCCTACTCTCAATACAATGTAGGTGACGGCGCGACCGATAACTCGGTGTTGTGGAACATCTCGCATATCTTCAACACAAAGGTGCTGTCGAATACGAAACTGAGTTTCACCCGTTACAACGCCATTGATCAGTACAATACCGCCCTTCAAAACACTCCGTCTCTTTTGCTTTTAAATAACGCGAGCATCCTCAGCCAGCAGGTGCAATTGCCGGGCTTCTACTCGCAAACCACGGGCAATGGCGGCTTGCCTTATGGTGGACCCCAAAACACGATTCAATGGAACCAGGACTTAACGGTTTCGAAATCGGCGCATGAAATGCAGTTCGGCGGAGTTGTCATCTATGTGCAGAGCAACCGTGCTTATGGCGCATACGCACAGGGGAACGAACTGCTGGGAACAAGCGTAGCCACGGGCCTGGATAATTTTCTTTCCGGAACGGACCGGACATTCTCGGCGGCCGTAAATCCAAATGGTGCTTTGCCTTGCCAGAGGAATTACGTCACACTCGCTTTGACCCAAACCCCGGGCTGCTCGATCACTCTACCGGCAACCTCTCCAAACTTTGCGCGATCGGATCGCTTTCACGATTGGGCCGCCTACGCCCAGGACTCGTGGAAGGCCACGCCTCGCACAGTTCTGAATTATGGCGTGCGTTACGAGTATTACGGCGTGCAGCACAACAACAAGCCTGCTCTTGATTCAAACTTCTACTACGGCGCAGGCCCGGGGTATGCGAACGAGGTTCGCAACGGCCAGGTGTTGACAGTACCAAACAGTCCGAACAAGCGGCTTTGGAACCCAAGTTACGGTACCGTGGCACCACGAGTTGGCTTTGCCTATGACATCTTCGGCAATGGCAAAAGTTCCATTCGGGGCGGCTTCGGCATTTCGTATGAGCGTAACTTCGGGAATGTTACATTTAACGTCATCCAGAACCCGCCAAACTATGCTGTGATCCAGGTTGCCAACACTCCGCTGTCGGTTTCGAACGCAGGGCCTCTCGGCGGTGCCAATGGCGTCGTGGCACTTCCGCCAACATCATTGCGGAACGTTGACGAAAACATCAGAACGGCGGCGACGGATTTCTGGTCTCTGGCTCTTGATAATCAGCTCGTTCCAAACACCGTGGTGTCTCTCCAGTATTCAGCTGCACGCGGTATTCACCTGTATGACATTAAGAACTTCAACGAGCTGGGCGCGGCCAATATTCAACTTGGGGATCCTTTCACCCCTCCGGGCACAACAGGCTTTCACTACTCGCGTCCTAACAACGAGTACGGGTCCATTAACAATCGCGGTGCGAACGGAGATTCTTACTACGAGGCGCTCAACGTCCAGTTGCAATCCACAAACATTCGTCGCAGCGGCTTATCGCTGGTTGCCAATTACACCTGGGGCCATGCAATCGATGATGTGAGCTCCACATTTTCTGAAAGTAACAGTGCCTCCAACGGCATTGGAAACCTGGGTTATCTCAATCCGTACAACCCCGCACTTGATCGGGGTCGATCGGACTATGACGTCCGCAACAGGTTTGTTCTAGCCCCGATCTGGGATACCCCCTGGTTCAAGGGCCAGCATAGCTGGAAGGGCGAGGCGTTGGGCGGCTACCATATCTCGGGCATCTACACGGTGCGTTCCGGAACTCCCTTTACAGTGTCTGACAGTACCAACTCGCTGAACGCTGGATACGGACAGGGCATTCCGCGGTACGCTTCCGCAAGTGGACAGACTGTGGGCAATAGCGCTTCTGGCGTACAAAGCTCTAACTACAACGGCACACCGAATGATTTCGTGCTGGCCAGCTTGCCAAATGCATTGAACTACAGCAACGCGGCCTATGGCGGGATCTCCGATTTCGGTCCTTACCCCGCAAACATGACGGGTCGTAACTTCTTCGGTGGTCCGGGAGCCTGGAACCTGGACATGGCTGCCAGCAAGGCCTTTCCTGTTACAGAGGGGATCAGCGTAGAAGTCCGGGCAGAAGGGTTTGACGTTCTCAACCACGCAAACCTGTATGTCAATGGCGTTCAAAATGACGTTGCCAATTATGGCTACGGAGGCCCCGTTCCGATCCAGGGCAAGAAGGGCGGAGTGAATGGCGGTGCAAACGACGAACGTCGGTTTGGTCAGTTTGCGCTAAAAGTCAACTTCT
>CAXTYP010000117.1:0-7941 GCA_964248435.1 uncultured Acidobacteriaceae bacterium
CACCTTTTGTTGCTCGACAAGCCGCGGACAGTCCCACCGGAGAGCAATCGCCCCGCGCCGCCGCCCCCAACGGCATCCCTTAGTTCGAGGCATACACAGGTTTCGATGGAACAACAGCCACCCGCCCCAACCACCGTCGCCGATGCACGCGCCAACTCCGAGCCCGCAACTTCCGGCGATCAAGGCCACCAGGACACCGCGGCCAGGCCCCGCAAGCGCCGTCGCTGGATCACCCTTGTGGTGCTGGCTGTGTTTGCAGTGGCGGTTTTCCTGATCCTGCGCCATAAGCCCGCCGGCGGCGGGCAGACCCAGGCGCGCCACCGGTCGAACGGACCCGTGACCCTGAATGCGGCGAGCGCGCACACCGGCGACATGGCCGTGAAACTGCTTGCGATCGGCACCGTGACCCCAACCTTTACTGCGTCCATCACCAGCCAGGTGACTGGCCGTATTGTCGCCGTGCGCTATCGGGAAGGGCAGACCGTTCGCAAGGGAGCACCGCTGATCGACATCGATCCGCGCCCCTACCAGGCAACGCTCGACACTGCCGTCGGTACGCTGCATCGCGATCAGGGCGTACTGGGGCAGGCGCAGATGGACCTCGCGCGCTACCAGGCAGCGTGGGCGCGCAACGCGATTGCCAGGCAGCAGCTCGATGACCAGGCAAAGCTGGTGGATCAGGATCAGGGCCTGGTGCAGTCCGACCAGGGCGCGGTAGAGGCCGACCAGGTCAACCTCGCTTTCTGCCACATCACCTCCCCCATCCCCGGCCGCACCGGGCTGCGCCTGGTCGACCCCGGCAACGTCGTGCAGGCCAATGGCACCACGGCGCTGGTCGTAGTCACGCAGGTGCAGCCCATCACGGTTGTGTTCACCATCTCCGAGGACAACCTGCCGCAGGTGCAGGCTGCCATGCGCAAGCGCAAACTCTCGGTCGCCGCGTATGACCGCACACAGCAGACACTTTTAGGCGACGGTACCCTGCTGACCACCGACAACCAGATCGATACCACCACCGGCACGCTGAAGCTTCGGGCCGCGTTCGCCAACACGACCGGAAAGCTGTTTCCCAACCAGTTCGTCAACACCGAGCTGCTGGTCAATGTGCTGCACGACCAGGTGCTGATCCCGAACTCGGCGATCCAGCGCAACGGCACCCAGGCTTTTGTGTACCTGCTGCAAAATGGCACCGCCAACATCGCCGACATCAAGATTGTCGCGCAGGACCAGGCGAACTCCGCCGTAACCGGTCTGCGCAGCGGCGATGTGATCGCCAACAGCTCGTTTGAAAAATTGCAGAACAAGAGCAAGTTCCGCATCGTGCAGCAGAAGCTCGCGGCCACCGATAACTCGGACGGAGCACCGTGAGCCTTTCGCGCCCGTTTATCCTGCGCCCGGTCGCGACCTCGCTCCTGATGGCTGCGATCCTGCTCATCGGGATCGTTTCGTATTTTCAGCTGCCGGTTTCGGCGTTGCCGCAGGTCGACTACCCGACGATCCAGGTGGTGACGTTCTACCCCGGTGCCGCGCCCGACGTGACCTCGACCACCGTCACCGCGCCGCTCGAGCGGCAGTTCGGCCAGATGCAGGGCCTGAGCCAGATGACCTCGACCTCGGCCGGCGGCGTGTCAGTGGTGGTATTGCAGTTTGCGCTCACGCTCGACATCGACGTAGCCGAGCAGGAAGTGCAGTCCGCCATCAACGCGGCCCAAAGCCTGCTGCCGTCGGACCTGCCGGTGCCGCCGACTTATTCCAAAACAAACCCCGCCGATGCGCCGGTCATCACGATGGCGATCACGTCGAAGACCATGCCGTTGTCGCAGGTCGAGGACCTGATCGATACGCGCATGGCGCCGAAGATTTCCCAGCTCTCGGGTGTGGGCCTGGTCTCGATCACCGGCGGGCAAAAGCCGGCGGTGCGCATCCAGGTCAACCCGACCCAGTTGGCTTCCTACGGCATAAACCTTGAAGACGTGCGCACGGCCTTGACACAGACCAGCGTGAACTCGGCCAAGGGTTCGTTTGACGGCCCCACGCAGGACTGGCAAATCGACGCGAACGACCAGTTGCAGAACGGCGGCGAGTACAAAAACGTCGTCGTCGCGTATCGCAACGGCGCGCCCGTGTACCTCCATGACGTCGCAAACGTGGTGGATGGTGTGGAGAATGCCGATCTTGCGGCGTGGATGAACACCACCCCCGCGGTCATCCTGAACGTGCAGCGGCAGCCCGGCGCGAACACCATCTCTGTCGTGAAAAACATCAAGGCGCTGCTGCCCCAGTTGCAGGCGACGCTGCCGGCCGCTTTGCGGATTACGACGCTGACCGATCTGACGACCAGCATCCAGGCCTCGGTCGATGACGTGGAGTTCGAACTGCTGCTCACTATTGCGCTGGTCGTGATGGTGATCTTTATCTTTCTCCGTTCGCTGCCCGCGACCATCATCCCCAGCGTGGCGGTCCCGCTCTCGCTCGTCGGCACGTTCGGCGCGATGTATGCGCTTGGCTACTCGCTCGACAACCTGTCGCTGATGGCGCTCACCATCTCGACCGGCTTTGTGGTCGACGACGCGATCGTGATGATCGAAAACATTTCGCGCTACCTTGAAGAAGGCGAGCCGCCGATGCAGGCGGCGCTCAAGGGCGCGGGGCAGATCGGCTTCACGATTCTGTCGCTGACCATTTCGCTGATTGCCGTTCTGATCCCGCTGTTGTTCATGGGCGATGTGGTCGGGCGCTTGTTTCGCGAGTTCGCGGTCACGCTTGCGGTCACCATTATTCTTTCGGCGGTGGTGTCGCTTACGCTCACGCCCATGATGTGCGCGCGCATCCTGCGGCATCGGCCGCAGGCGCAGCAGGGTCGCTTGTATCGCTTGTCCGAGCGCGCGTTTGAAAACATGATCGCGTTTTATGGCCGGACGCTGCGCTTTGTGCTGCGCTTCCAGCCGATCGCCCTGCTGGTCGCGGTCGCGACGCTTGCGCTCACCATTTTTCTCTACATCATCATCCCAAAGGGCTTCTTCCCCGTACAGGATACGGGCGTGATCCAGGGCATTTCGCAGGCGTCGGAAACCATCTCGTTCTCCGCCATGGCCGTCAAGCAGGAGCAGCTGGCGCGCGTCATCCTGGCAGACCCGGCGGTTGAAAGTCTCAGCTCGTTTATCGGCGCCGACGGCACCAACACGACGCTCAACAGCGGCCGGTTTTCGATCAATCTCAAGCCGTTTTCCGAGCGCAGCATCAGTGCCGCCGATGTCATCCGCCGCCTGCAAACCAAGCTCAACCAGGTGGACGGCATCGAGCTTTTTATGCAGCCGGTGCAGAACATCACGGTCGACGACCGTGTGACGCGGACGCAATACCAGTTCACGCTGGAAGACCCGAGCCAGACCGAGCTGAACCTGTGGACGAACAAATTCGTCGACCGACTGAAACAGATTCCCGACCTTGAGGATGTGGCGACCGACCAGCAGACGGGTGGCCTGGCGGCATCGATCCATATTGATCGCGTCACGGCTTCGCGGCTCGGCATTGCACCCACGACGGTCGACAACACCCTTTACGACGCTTTCGGCCAGCGCCAGATTTCAACGCTTTACACGCAGCTGAACCAGTACCATGTCATCCTTGAAACCCAGCCGGAGTTCCAGCGCAATCCGAACAAGCTGAACGACATCTACCTGCAGGCCGGTTCGTCGTCCGGCGTTTCCGGCGAGGGCGCGACCCAGTCGTTTGCGTCTTCAGGTTCATCGTCCGCGGGCTCGGCGGCCACCACGACCTCCGTGCTCTACACCCCCAGCTCCGGGGCGCTGTCCGCGCCGGCGAACGCGCTTTCAACCACCGGAACCACGGCGACGACCGCCAGCAACACCAACACGACCGCGACCACGGCAGCGCAGAACCAGATTCCTCTCAGCGCGTTCGCGACGATCACCCCGAGCAGCGAGGCTTTGTCGATCGAGCACCAGGGCCAGTTTCCGGCGGCTACCGTTTCATTCAACCTGGGGCCAAAAGCCGCGCTGGGCGATGCGATTGAAGAGATCGATAAGGCCGTGCGGGAGCTGCACTTCCCGGCCAGCATTCAGGCTGACTTTCAAGGCACGGCGGCGTCGTTCCGCAACTCGCTTTCCAATGAAGGGCTGCTGATTCTCGCGGCACTGATCGTCGTTTACATCGTGCTCGGAGTTCTTTACGAGAGTTTTGTTCACCCCATCACGATCCTGTCCACGCTGCCGTCGGCCGGGGTGGGCGCGCTGCTCGCGCTCATGCTCTTCGGCCAGAGTCTGTCGGTGGTCGCGATCATCGGCATCATCCTGCTGATCGGCATCGTGAAGAAGAACGGCATCCTGATTGTCGATTTCGCGCTTGAAGCCGAACGGCTTCACGGCAAGAGCTCGACCGAGGCCATTTACGAAGCCAGCCTTCTGCGCTTCCGTCCCATCATGATGACAACGATGGCGGCGCTGCTCGGCGGCCTGCCGCTTGCGTTCGGCAGTGGTTCCGGCTCGGAACTGCGCCGTCCGCTCGGCATCGTCATGGTCGGCGGCCTGCTGGTTTCGCAGGTGCTGACGCTCTACACGACGCCCGTAATCTACATCTTTTTCGACAACCTGGCGCAGCGCTTCGGGCGCAAGCCGGCCCAGCCACGCACCGGCAATGAGCCGCAAAACAGCTCGCCGGCACCGCAGGTGGCAGGCCGCGCATGAGCCTTTCGCGGCCCTTTATCGACCGGCCGGTTGCGACCACGCTGCTGACCATAGCGATCGCGATCGCAGGCATCATGGGCTACCTGGTGCTGCCCGTCGCGCCCCTGCCGCAGGTCGATTTCCCTACGATTCAAGTGTCCGCGTCGCTGCCCGGCGCGAGCGCCGAGATCATGGCGTCCTCCGTCGCCACCCCCCTGGAGCGACAGTTCTCACACATCGCCGCCGTCACCGAGATGACCTCGTCCAGCTCGCTCGGTTCGACCAACATCACGCTGCAGTTCGATCTCAACCGCAACATCGACGGTGCCGCGCGCGATGTGGAAGCGGCCATCAACGCTGCGCGCACCTACCTGCCGGCCAACCTGCCGAGTAACCCGACCTACCGCAAGGTGAACCCGGCCGACGCGCCCATCATGATCCTCGGGCTCACCTCGGGCAAGTACGACACGGCCAGGCTATACGACATTGCTTCGACGATCATGCAGCAGCGGCTGTCACAAATCCAGGGGGTTGGGCTGGTGAACGTGGGCGGCGGCGCGCTGCCCTCGGTGCGTGTGGAAGCCAACCCCATGCAGCTGGAAGCGTACGGGCTGACGCTTGCGAATATTCAGTCCACGCTTTCGGCGCAGAACACCGACGTGGCGCGCGGTCAGTTGCAAAATGGCGATACCAAGGTCGACATCGTCACCAATGGGCAGATCTCGCGTGCGGATGAGTATCGCCCATTGATCGTGGGCTACCACAACGGGGCCGCTGTGCGCCTCGAGGATGTGGCGGATGTGCTGGATTCGACGCAGAACGTGCGCGCCGCCGGCTACCTCAATAACATCAAGTCCGTCACCGTCATCATCACGCGGCAGCCCGGCGCCAACATCATTGAAACCAACCAGCGCATTCGCGATGCGCTGCCGTCCCTGCAAGCTTCCATTCCTCAGGGCATCAACTCGACCATCGTGCTCGACCGTACCACTACGATTCGCGCCTCTGTATCAAACGTCGAGGAGACGCTCCTGTTCTCGATCGTGCTGGTCATCGGCGTTGTGTTTGTCTTCTTGCGCAACCCACGCGCCACGCTGATCCCCGCTGTGGCCGTGCCTGTTTCGCTCATCGGCACCTTTGCCGTGATGTACCTGTGCGGCTACTCGCTCGACAACCTGTCGCTGATGGCGCTCACCATTGCAACCGGCTTCGTGGTCGACGATGCCATTGTTGTGATGGAAAACATTTCGCGCTTTTTGGAGCAGGGCTACACGCCGCGCGAGGCCGCGCTCAAGGGCGCGAGCGAGATCGGCTACACCGTTTTCACGATTTCCATTTCGCTGATCGCGGTGTTTATTCCTATCCTGCTGATGGGCGGCATCGTGGGCCGTTTGTTTCGCGAGTTTGCCGTGGTACTGTCGACCGCCATCCTGGTGTCGATGGTGGTCTCGCTCACAACCACCCCGACCATGTGCGCGTACCTGCTGAAACACAGCCCCAAGGAGGAGCGGCACAACTGGCTGTACCGGACCAGCGAGCGCGGCTTTGACTTCATTCTGAAGATCTACCGCGGGTCGCTGTTGTGGGTGCTCGACAACCCGGGCATCACCATCGTGGTGCTGCTGCTGACCATCGCATTGAACGGGTTCTTGTTTGTCCGGGTGCCGAAAGGCTTCTTTCCGGAGCAGGACACGGGCATCGTTTTCGGAGGTCTGCAGGGCCCGTACAACGCGTCGTTCAACCTGATGAACAACTCCGTAAAGCAGATCGTGCGAGTCATCAAGGCCGACCCCGGCGTGGCTAACGTGAACGCGTACACGGGCGGTAATGGCAGCACCAACGGCGGCTTCGTGTTCATCGCGCTGAAGCCGCTCGGCAAGGGACCCGACCACCGCACGGAAACGGCACAGCAGATTATCGCGCGCCTGCGGCCCAAGTTCGACCACATGGCCGTGGCCTCGGTTTTTCTACAGGCCGGCCAGGATATTCGGATCGGCGGCCGCGGCGGCAACGCGCTGTACCAGTACACGATCGTGGCTGACAGCCTGCCCCTGCTGAACCACTGGAGCCCCATCCTGCTGGCCAATATGAAGAAGCTGCCGGAGCTGGCCGATGTGAACTCGGATGCCGAAGAAGGCGGTTTTTCCGCTTACGTGTACTACGACCGCGAGACCGCGGCGCGGCTCGGGCTCACGCCGCAGACCATTGACCAGGGCTTGTACTCGGCCTTTGGGCAGTCGCAGGTTTCGCTCATCCACACGCAGCTCAATCAGTACTACGTCGTGCTGGAGGTCGCGCCCAAGTACTGGCAGTCGCCGGCCGGGCTCAACACCTTGTACTTCCACACGGCTCAAAGCAATGGGCCGGTTCCGCTCAGCGCTTTTACGAAAACGCAGATCAAAACGCAGTCGCTTACGCTGAATCACACGGGGCTTTTCCCTTCCACGACTATCTCGTTCAATCTCGCGCCGAACCAGTCGTTGTCGACCGCGCAAAGCGCGATCCAGGCGATGCAGGACCGGCTCGGCACCCCGGCCACCGTTCGCGGATCCTCGTCGGGCACGCTACAGGCGTTTCAGCAATCGCTCAAGTCCGAGCCGTACCTGATCGTCACGGCGCTGCTGGTTGTTTACATCGTGCTGGGGGTGCTTTATGAAAGCCTGGTGCACCCACTCACCATCATCTCGACCCTGCCCTCAGCCAGCGTCGGCGCGCTGATCGCGCTGGAGCTGACGGACACCGACTTGAGCGTGATCGCGATCATCGGCATCGTGCTGCTGATCGGCATCGTCAAAAAGAATGCCATCATGATGATCGATTTCGCGCTGATGGCCGAGCGCGAGCACGGCCTCACGACCGAAGCCGCCATCTTTGAGGCCTGCATGCTGCGTTTTCGCCCCATCACGATGACCACCATGGCTGCCTTGTTCGGCGCGCTGCCGCTTGCCTTCGGCACCGGCACCGGCTCTGAACTGCGCCGGCCGCTTGGCATCTCGATCGTCGGCGGGCTGCTGGTCTCTCAACTGCTGACGCTTTACACCACGCCGGTTGTTTACCTGTATCTCGACCGCATCCGCCAGCGCGTGCTGCGCCGGGGCGGACGCCCGGCCCTGGCCGAAGCAGGCCGCGCTCAAGGAGGAGCCGTATGAACAAGCAACGGAACGCCGAGAAGCTGGCCGCGCTCGCCTTCTCCGCCGGCATGCTGACACTCGCCGGCTGCACGGTCGGCCCTCGCTACCACCCGCCCGCGGCCATC
>CAXTYP010000118.1:0-7902 GCA_964248435.1 uncultured Acidobacteriaceae bacterium
TTCACTTCCGAAGGCTTATCCAGCCCTGCCCGCCGCACCGCGTCCACGACCGCCCTCGCCGACAGCGTGCCGAGATGCAGATGCCGGGACAGCAGCGAGGTCCCGTCCACGCTGAGAGTATCCCGCGCCCCGTCATAGGCTTTGATCTTCTTCGTGAGGAACGCCGCCAGCAGCGCCTGCGCGGTCGTGCCCACGCCGCCCTGGTGCACCACCGCCGCGGCACGTGGAAACAGGCGGGAATAGGGGGCGTAGGCGGCATGGAAAAGCTCAGCCGAATCAGCCGGAAGGCTCCTGTGCACGCCCGTCAGTAGCACCGCGCGTTGCCCAAGCAGGCGCGCGGCGGCAGCGCTTTCCCGCCAGAATTCGCCGGGGTCAAGCACCGCTGCCGACCCCAGCGTAAAAACCAGTGGCGGCGGCCCCGCATGGAGAAACGCGTCGAGCCCCGGCAACAACGCGGCATGTTCGGCATGGCGATCGTAGAATACAAATCCGCACTGTCGCGTGTTGGGCGGCCAGTCCGGCCGCTTCGCACCCAGCACGGGCGAAAACAGTGCCAGCACCAGCGCCGGTGCATGTTTTGCGTTAAACAGCGGGCTTGTACCGGGCGAAAGCCCGAGTTCGCGGCGCAGGTCATATACCGGCTTGCACCAGCTTCGTGTGACCGCGCGTGCAAACGGCCGCAGGAGGTGCCCAGCTCCGGGCACTGCCGTAAGGACCTTGGACAACAACGGATAAGGCGGCAGCACCGGCGGATCATAACCCGAGAAGAAAGAAAACGGCGCAAGCACGCAGGACGCCCACCGGACGCCCGTGAGCTCGGCCACCAGCGGTGCGGCATAAGCAAGCTCGCCCGAGACAAGCAGGTCCGCGCCACCGTCGGCCTCTACGACCGATCGCAGGTCGTGGAAGCTGTCGCGCAGCGCCGGAAACAGAAACTCACGCAGCCCGCGCTCGGTGCCGTGTTCCCTGTCGTAGATCATGGCGATGGTGGCCGCGTCCGAGGGATTTTGCTCGGGCCGCATCGGCGCAAACGCGAGACCGCCGGCGCTCGCCTGGGCGCGAAACATTTCGGGAGCCGCCAGCACCACGGAGTGCCCGCGCCGCCGGAGCTCGCTTCCAATACCGATCAGCGGATTCACATCGCCAAAGGTGCCAAAGGTTGCGAACACGATCCGCATGCGTTTAGAAGTTTTGCTCAAACACGTGAAAGCGTCGCTCGAGCTCCCACTGCTGAGTTGCTTTTTCGCTCCCGCGCACCAGCGCGGCACATGCGGCGGCCGGTCGCTCCGCGCCCAGTTGCACCCGGCAGGCGGCTACGGGTACCCGCAGCGATTCCGGTGCGGTTGCAATCCACAGGCTCGCGCCGGGTAAAAAGCTGTGCTCGAGGGAAGCGCGCGCCATCTGCTTGAGCTGCGCGTAGCTGAGCGCGTAGGTTTCGGCGGCGCGCAGGTACTCATGTGTCAGGTCGATGCGCGATACGCCTTCGTCGTCGGTCGAAAGCGCGACGGGCACCCCGGCGCGCAGGTAGTCAGGCAGTGGATGGTTAGGTCCGCTGATGCCCAAAATGACGTCATTGCTGGTGAGGTTGATTTCGACCAGAACACGCTTTGCCGCCATCTCCCCCAGCAGCTCCGCGGGGTGGTCCTCATACATCGCGTCGACGCCGTGGCCGATGCGCTCGGCATGCGCTGTTTCGACGGCCGAGCGGATATGAAACCGGAGCCCTTCAGGCGGCACCAGGCCCGGTGCAAGCTCGCCCGCATGGAGCGAAATGTGCACCGATGGATACAGGGCGTGGAGCGCCTCGAGCATGCGCATATGCAGCCCGTAATCGCGCATGGACAGGTAGCCGTCCTCAGGCTGCACCATGTTGAGCCCGACGACGCGCGCGTCGGCCTGCGCCAGCTCAAACGCGAACACAAGCTGCGCGAAAACATTGGCGGGCGGCTGCTCGCGCAGCACCTGGAACAGAAAGCGGATCTCGACCGAGCACGCCGGAGTCGCATCGCGATCACCGCAGTGCTCGCGCATCTTGCGACGGGTTTCCGCCTCCGTCAAAGCTGTCTGCGCGGGCTCCACGCTCCCATCGATGCCGGCTTTAAGCAGGGCATCGCGAGCCGCGCGGAAGTCCGGATTGTAGCCCAGCTTGCTTCCCAGCGCTTCGGCAGCTTTCAGATCGGGTGTATCCATCACTTCCAGGTATTGCTCGTTTTGCCGCGCGGCGCGGGTCGCGACCTCGTCCAGCCAGTCGCCGGCATGCTCCCGCCCCAGCCCGCCGAAGCGTGGAAACGTCGCAAAGAACTGGTCATGGCCGGTGATGCCGGAGGAGGGAACAAAGCCGCGCATGGAAAAACTGTCGATCAACGCATCGCGCAGGTGGTTGTCGCGCTCCAGGGCCGCGGCACCGCTCACCTCGCCGGGCTTGCAGGCGCCTATCGGCGCAGACCGGTCAAACGCCAGCGCCGCGGGGTCCACGCACATGCCTTCCTCGGCGGCCTCGTCCAGAAACGTTTCCGCGTATATCGCGCCGGACAGGTGCATGTGGAGGTCGGCCCCTTTCGGCATCGCTTCCAGAAAAACATGCAACGCCAACGGTCCCTTCGTGCGCGCCTTTTCAAAGGCATGCGCGGCGCGCGCTTGTTCCTGCGAGCTTGCCGGCTCCTTCGGCGTGGCGGCTTGCCCCCGGGCGACGGAGGCGAGCAGCAGCCCACCCAAAAACAATACTCGCCGATTGGCTGTTAAGCGGAACACGATTCGAGACAAGTGTATGGCATGCCTCCCTCGGCTCGGCGCAAACGGGCTCGCTTGGACGGTTCGATCCACACGCGCGAGCGGCCAGGCTCAGCCGTTTGCGCATCGTTTGCGAGGCCTGCGGGCTTTGCTATACTACGGAAGTTGTCCGCGCTTCCCTGCGCCTGCGACAACTTCGCCTGCTTCTCCATGCAGGCTTCTTGGGACTCCCAAGGCCAGATAGCTCAGTGGTAGAGCGCGGCCCTGAAAAGGCCGGCGTCGGCGGTTCAATCCCGTCTCTGGCCACCACCTTTTACAGCCTGATGGTGGAGCGTTTGCATTCATCGCTCACCAATCTGTACGGCGAGCTTCGCTTGAACAGCCGATTATTTTGAAGCCAGATCACGGTGGCGCTTGGTGCTGATTCGCGTGCCTGTTCGTGAATAGAGCAGGATTCGGCCCGTTCGGGTCAAGTCTGTCGCGCCTAAGTGAATAGCTTGTGCACCTGTTGCCGCCGATGCAAATCACGTTTGCCTTCGCGGTGGCTGTGCTCGTTCGATTTTCGGTGCATCCTTAAGACAAGCCAGTGAAGCCTTCAGTGGTATGCAGTAACCAAAAGGCGGGCAGGGGAGAAAGATGTATTTCATAGTTGCTTTTCTGTCTGCCACGATAACGACCAATCCAAGCATTGATATATGGGCTTCTGCCCGAATCAGAAAGTGCTGACCATTTGATACAGCGGCCGGCCCGATCGACAAACCCGGCGGTTGAGAAATGAAAGAGATCTTGATCGCAATGACTCATGACCTTGCCGTGGAACACAAGCTGAATCGCTAAAGTCACCACGTCGAATTATCAACGCCGAATAACGAACCACAAAGGAATGACCATGCCCCAGCAAAGCCTGCGCGAAAATATTGCCGATCTGGAAAAGGCCGGTTTAGTCGTCCGCATCAAGGAAGAAAAACGTGTGGACGAGTTGCCGATGATTATGGAGAACAACCCGGACCAGGCAGTGCTTGTCGAAAAGGTCAAGGACTCCCCGTTTCCGTTCTATGCCAATGGATATGGTGTCAGGCCGCAGTATGCCTTGGCGCTCGATTGCGACCCGAAAAAGGTCGGCCTGGAAATTTCCAAGCGGTTTGAGAAGAGCTTTGAGCCGGTCATGGTGGATTCAGCGCCCTGTCGCGACGTGATCATCAAGGGCGATGATGTCGATCTCACCATGTTTCCGCTCTTTCAATACCATCCCCATGACGGCAATGCTTACCTGAACGACACTAATGTGGTGAGCCGAAACCCGGAAACGGGCGATATCGACCAGGGCATTTATCGATTCATGTACCGGTCCAAGAACGAAACCAATGTCGACATGCGAAACGCGACACACCGCGCCCGCATCGCGGCGGAATACTATGCGGCCAAGGGCAAAGACATGCCCATTACTGTCCTGATTGGTGGACCGACGCTGGACAAGATTGCCTCCATGATGAGCAACCCCAACAGCAATGATTGGGCAGTGCTGGGCGGGTACTACGGGGCGCCTGCAAAGCTGGTAAAAGGCGTGACGAACGACCTGCCGATCCCGGCCAACGCCGAGATTGTTCTTGAAGGTCGCATCATCACCTCGGAAGGCTGGACTCACGATGAAGGTCCGTATGGCGAATACACCGGGACCTATGGCGGTGGTTTGCCGCACAACAATCGCTTCGTCGTCGACTGCATTACGTATCGCAAAGACGCCATCTATCAGTACGCGACCATTGGAGGATTGCACCCGGGGCGCACGGATATGTTCGCATTCATGCCGGCGATCGAGGGCGATCTTTACAATGCCCTCTACAAGGCAGGCATCCTGGTGAAGAATGTCTACCTGCCGGAAGGCGGCTGCTCTAACATCGGCTATTGCTCGATCAAGACCCGCTCGGGCGGCGATGCAAAGCAGGCGCTTGGGATCATGCTGACCGGCTCCCGGCAGTGGATGCCGAAGACGGCGTGGGTCTTTGATGAAGACATCGACATCTACAACGATGAGCGTGTCAAGTGGGCGCAGGCGTGGCGCTTCAACCCCGCAACAGGCATTGTGGTGATGCCGGGCCAGAACATGCTTCCGCTCGATCCCAGCCTCAACGCGGATCATCCGCCAAACGATGTGACCAAGGTTGGGTTCGACTGCACCATCCCGCTGGTGGGCAAGGTCGATCCTTTCTCCTACGCCGCTGCAACGGTCGCGGAGCCGCTAAAGGTCGATACAAGCGCCAAGCAGATGAGCGATCAAGAGATCGCGACCGAGATGGAAAAGATGATCCGGGAAAAGCCGCATAGCTGGAATGACATACTCACTCACTTTGCCAGTCAAAACTACCGATCACTCTACCGGGCCTTCGGCCAGCTGCGTCCCAAACTGGGTCGCATGGCGGATGAAAGGCCGGACTACCCGTACGTCTTCTCCGACACCAACTTCGTGTACTCCGACAACAACAAGCCGCAGGAGTAAGGGTTCGTGATGAAACTTGGCGCATTCCTGATGCCTTCGCATCCGCCCGAGCGCAGTATCGGCGAGGGGCAGGCCCTGGACCTGGAAGAGTTGCAACGCTTGGACTCTTTCGGGTTCCACGAGGCCTGGATCGGCGAGCACTTCACCTCGGCGTGGGAGCCCTGTCCCGCGCCGGACCTCCTGATCGCGCAGGCGCTGCAGCGGACCAAGCATATTCGCCTGGGCTCGCTCGGCCACCTGTTGCCTTACCACCACCCGGTTGAGCTGGCGCACCGGGTCGCTTACCTCGACCACCTCGCGCAGGGCCGGTACAACGTTGGGGTTGGTATCAGCGCGCTGCCAACCGATCACCAGTTGTTCGGGCTCGACACGACTGGCGGGCGCAACCGGCGCATGACATTTGAAGCGCTGGGAATCATGACAAACCTGTGGCGCAACGGCGCGCAGGAGTTTGCGGGGGAGTTCTGGAAGACAGGCGGTACAGACTCGCCTTTTTCCAGCCTCGGCTATCACCTGAAGCCTTACCAGTATCCCCATCCGCCCATCGCGATTGCAGCGCTGACGCCGGGCTCGGCCAACCACAAACTGGCCGGTGCTGAGGGCTACCTGCCGGTCAGCCTCAGCATCAGCCCTGACCCCGCAGTGACCGCAAAGCACTGGTCGGCAGTCGAAGAAGGAGCAGCCGGCAACGGGCGCGCGGCGAACCGGGAGGACTGGAGAATCATTCGCGACGTGTATGTCGCGCGCACCGACGCCGAAGCGCGATCGTGCGCGATCGACGGCATGATGGGGCGTTGCTGGCAGGAGTTTCTGCTGCCCCTGTACCTGGGCCTGGGCCTGGGGCCGCTTTTCAAGGAGCATCCCTCCATGCCGGACGAGGCCATCGATCTCGAGTACTTGTGCGACCGGCTCTGGTTTGTCGGCTCGCCCGCTACCGTGAAACGACGTATCCGCGACCTCGACGCCGCGGTCGGCGGCTTTGGACACCTGGTGATCGTGTGCTACGACGCCAGGGATGAGAGCGACGCCTGGGAAGAAAGTCTCGCGCTGCTGACGGAGGAAGTTCTTTCGCACGAAACGCCGGAAGCCCGCCTGCAGCTTGCGGTGTCCTCCGCATGAGCTATATCGCTTTTGCAACGGACGCTTTTGACGCGGTTTCAGGCTTTTACGGAGGCGTACTCGGCTTCCCGGTTGTGGCCGAGTGGGACCGGGCCCGCGGCCGCGGGCGGCGTTTTGATCTGGGCGGCGGTTTGCGGCTCGAGATCCTGGACAATGCCCGCGAGCCGGAACCGGTCGCGCTCGACTCGTCCCTGCGGGTTCACGTCGTTGTCGAAGTGGACGACGTGGAACACGCCTGGAGTCAACTGCAATTGTCTGCTCCGGCCCCAGTCACAACGTCATGGGGCGCAAAACTTTTTCAAATCAAGGATCCCGACGGGGTTCCGGTCACCTTTCTGCAATGGGTCCATTGAACCGAACGGTTCGATTGCCTGGAGCATCAACGCAGCCAACAACGGATGGAAGCATAAACCGCACTGATAAAGGGGAAAACACGATGACCTATACCGCTCATAAAATCACTGTTCACGCGCCGCAACAAGACGTGTTCGAAGCCATCACCACAGCCGAAGGACTCAAGAGCTGGTACGCGAAGGACCTGAAAGGCGAACCTGGCGACAAGGGAAAGTTCACCCTTTCCTTCCCGAAGCACGAAGGGCCATTCGAATGGAAGGTTGCGGAGTTCAAGCCGTCCTCGCTCGTGCGCTGGCAGTGCGAGTCGGGTCCCGGGCAGTCCAAGGGAACGTCGGCTACGTTTCGGCTCTCCTCGAAAGGTGCGGACAGCACAGTTGTGGAGTTGCAGCACGAGGGTTTCGAAGAAACAGATGAAAAGCTGAGCACTTGCAATACACTTTGGGGCGATCTGCTTTCGCACCTGAAACGCTATGCTGAATCGGAACAACCGGAACCAGCCTTTAGATAGCAGACCAGCACGTGACGGCAGGGAAGCGGAGGATCCGCTTTCCCGACGTCACGCTGGTGTCGCTCTCGCGTTGCCGCGCTGTTTTTCGGAACAGGCTCAACCGGCAAGCACTGCTTTCAGTGCGCGTTGAGCTTCGAGGTTCTGTGCCGGCAGGCCGATGGTGATGCGGCACCATGTGTTGTAGGGTGCAAATGGGCGTGCGATCAGCACACCCCGCGCCCGCATGCCTGCGGCGACCTGCGGCTGGGGCCGGCCGGCGTCGATGAAGATAAAGCTCGCCTTCGAGTCCGTGTGGCGCAGCTTTTGTTTGTCGAGAAAATGGACCCATTTCGCGCGTTCTTCGGCGACGCTTGCGCGACATTTGCAGTATGGCTTTCGTCAGCCAGGGCGGCGGAAGCCGCAACGATGTTGAGACGGCGGAGGCCTTCGTCCGCCCCGAGTCCATTCTTGCGCAGGGTTGCGACCAGCGCCCGGGGCGCGACCGTGTAGCCGATGGGCAGGCCGGCGAGCCCGTGGATCTTGTCAAAGGTGCGGAAGACCAGGACATTGCCGCCGTCGCGCGTAACGGAAACAGCCGAGCGCGTCCCCCCGTCGGCAAGGTAGTCGAGGTAGGCCTCATCGACGATGGGCACCTGCTGCGATGCATCGCGTAGAAAGCTTTTGAAAGCGTCGTTGTTGTTGACGGTCCCGGTAG